>DYRB01000179.1 GCA_020718945.1 Lamprocystis purpurea
TGGCGGGTGCTCCAGCTCCCGGTGCGTCTGGTGGACTATGTGCTGGTCCACGAGCTTTGCCACCTGACCGAGCCGAGCCACAACGCCGTGTTCTGGGCGGCCCTGGAGCGGGCGCTGCCGGACTGGCAGGACCGTAAGATGGCATTACACCGCGGCACGGCAAGCCTTTTTTGGTGCGCGCCTGCGATGCGGCACTAGGGCTAGGAGCCTGTCGGACTTAGGGGGATCGACGCGAGGGAGTGGGAGAGCGAGGTCATTTCTTCCCGGATTTGAGGCGCATAGTGGGCTCTATGTAACGAAAATCCGGGGAGAAAGGGGCCGTTGTCCCGCTTCCGCAGCCGATTCATCCTAAGTCCGACAGGCTCCTAGGGGCGCCGTATGCCGTAAAGCACTGCCGGGGCACCCGGGGCCGGCTCGCGGAGTAAACTGCGCCCGTTGGACAGATCTTCGGCACTGTCGGCGTGTGCCAACCACACAGGCACAATGACCCGTGCTCCATATACACAATGACTTGAGAGATCTTGCAGCTAAGGCCGAGAACAGAAAACCATGACCAACGCCACCCTCTACGTCATCTCCGCCCCCTCGGGCGCCGGCAAGACCAGCCTGATCAAGGCCCTGCTCGGGCGCGACCCGGGGCTGCACCTGTCCGTGTCCTACACCACCCGGGCCCCGCGGCCGGGGGAGGTCGATGGGGTCCACTACCGGTTCGTGGATGTGCCGACCTTCCAGGCCATGGTCGCGGAGGGCGCCTTCCTGGAGCACGCCCAGGTCTTCGGCAACTGGTACGGGACCGCCGAGGCGGCCCTGCGCGCCGGGCTCGCCGAGGGCCGGGACCTGATCCTGGAGATCGACTGGCAGGGGGCGCGCCAGGTGCGCAGCCGCTTTCCGGAGGCGGTGGGGGTGTTCATCCTGCCCCCGTCGGTGGCGACCCTGGCGGAGCGCCTGAGCGGGCGCGGTCAGGACGACGCGGCGGTGATCGCCGGGCGCATGGCCCAGGCCCGGGACGAGATTGCCCACTACGGGGATTACGACTACCTGGTGGTCAACGACGACTTCGAGGTCGCACTGGACGACCTGGTCGCCCTGGTGCGGGCCCGGCGGCTGCGCGCCGCGGCCCAGGGGCCACGCCTGGAGGGCCTGCTCGCGGACCTGCTGGGCGGCGCGGGTGGGCCCGAGGTCTGACCCTTTTGGGCTGTGGGTCGCGGGCGGGCGCCGGTTCTGGTAGCCTGTAACGTTCGGTTCCGGGCCCCGGGGCCATAGATCAGCGCATTTTTGAGGAATACCGCATGGCTCGCATCACCGTCGAGGACTGCCTTACCCACGCCGGCAACCGGTTCGATCTGGTCCTGTTGGCGACCAAAAGGGCGCGTCAGTTGGCCAATGGGGTCGAACCCCTGATCCCCTGGCAGAACGACAAGTGCACCGTGGTGGCCCTGCGCGAGATCGCCGAGGGGCTGATCCGCCACGACACCATCCCGGACATCGAGCCCGAGGAGGAGGACACCACCAAGGCCCTGGAGCGGGCCCTGGCCGAGGAGTTCGCCGCCGAGATGCCCCTGCGGGACAAGGACGACGAGTAACCCCTCATGGCCCCGGGTCCGGCCCCCGCCCCCGTTCCCCTAGCGCGCCGCGGGCGCGCCCGCGCCTAGGCGCAACCCCATGGCCTCAGTCCCGGTCCCAGCCCAGGCCCCCGAGACCGACATGGACGAGGCCCCGCGCCTGCTCATCAGCGACCTGCTGACCCTGCTGGAGTCCTACCTGACCCCGGAGCAGGTGCGTGAGGTCTATCGCGCCTATCTGTTCGGCGCCGAGGCCCATCAGGGCCAGTTGCGCCAGTCCGGCGAGCCCTACATCTACCACCCCCTGGCGGTGGCGCGCATCCTGGCGGACATGCGCATGGACCACAAGTGCCTGATGGCGGCGGTCCTGCATGACGTCATCGAGGACACCCCCTACGCCCGGGAACAGCTCGCCAACCTGTTCGGGGAGGAGATTGCCGACCTGGTCGATGGGGTCAGCAAGCTCACGGCCATCGACTTCAAGTCCCGCGCCGAGGCCCAGGCGGCCAGCTTCCGCAAGATGATGCTGGCCATGACCAAGGACATCCGGGTCATCCTCATCAAGCTAGCCGACCGGCTGCACAACATGCGCACCCTGGGGGTCATGGCCCCCCACAAGTGCCGCCGGGTGTCCCGTGAGACGCTCGAGATCTATGCCCCCATCGCCAACCGGCTAGGCATCAACAGCCTGCGCCTGGAACTGGAAGATCTGGGCTTCGCCCACTACTGGCCCTGGCGCCACCGCATCCTGGAGCGGGCGACCAAGGGCGCCTGCGGGGCCCGCCAGGAGCTGGTGGCGACGGTGGAGACCGCCATCAAACGGCGTCTGGCCCAGGAGGGCATAGAGGCCGAGGTGGTCGGGCGGCGCAAGCACCTCTACAGCATTTACCGGAAGATGCGCGACAAGAAGCGCGCCTTCGACGACGTGGTGGATGTGTTCGCCTTCCGCGTGGTGGCCGACCGGGTGGACACCTGCTACCGGGTCCTGGGGCTGGTGCACAACCTGTACAAGCCGATCCCGGGGCGCTTCAAGGACTACATCGCCATCCCCAAGTCCAACGGCTACCAGTCCCTGCACACCGTGCTGGCCGGCCCCGGGGGGGCGCCCCTGGAGGTGCAGATCCGCACCCACGACATGCAGCGCCTGGCGGAGGCCGGTATCGCCGCCCACTGGATGTACAAGTCCGGGGCCGGGGGCGAGGGTGGGAACCCCCAGACCCTGGCCGCAGACTGGCTGCAGAACCTGCTGGAGATGCAGCGCACCGCCGGGGACTCGGTGGAGTTCCTCGACCACGTCAAGGTGGACCTGTTTCCCGACGAGGTATACGTCTTCACCCCCAAGGGGCGCATCCTGGTCCTGCCCAAGGGGGCGACCCTGGTGGACTTCGCCTACGCCATCCACTCCGACGTGGGCAACGCCTGTGTGGCGGCTCGGGTGGACCGCCGTCTGGCCCCATTGCGCACCCTGCTGCGCAGCGGCCAGACGGTGGAGATCATCAATGCCCCCACCGCCCGACCCAACCCGGCCTGGCTCAACTTCGTGGTCACCGGCAAGGCCCGCTCCAGCATCCGTACCTACCTGCGCAACCTCCAGCGCAAGGAGGCCCAGGCATTGGGGGCGCGCCTGCTGGAGGCCGAACTGGCCGGGCACCAGACCAAGCTGGAGGACATACCGGCGGGGCGCCTGGCGGCCTACCTGGCCGATGCCAATCTGCCGAGCCAGGAGGCCCTGATGGCCGAGATCGGCCTGGGCAACCGCATGGCCGCCCTGGTGGCGCGGCGCCTGCTGGTAGGTGGCGCAACCGGGACACCCCAGGGCCAGGCGAGCGCCGGGACCGCCGCCCACCCCCTGGCCATCAAGGGGACCGAGGGCATGGTGGTGACCTTCGCGCGCTGCTGCCGACCCATCCCCGGGGACGAGATCGCCGCCCTGTTCAGCCCCGGCAAGGGCATAGTCGTGCACCGGCGCGAGTGCGGCAACCTGGGGGACTTCCAGACCCAGAAGGACAAGTGGCTGGACGTGGACTGGGCCGCGGAGCCCAAGGGGGACTTCAGCACCGCCATCCGGGTCGAGGTCACCAATCGGCTGGGGACGCTCGCTACGGTCGCCTCGGCCATCGCCGAACAGGGGTCGAACATCGAGAACGTCCAGTCCCGCGAGCGCGACGGCATGACCTCCAACCTGGAGTTCGTCCTCACCGCACGCAGCCGCCACCACCTGGCCCGGATCATGCGTCGGCTGCGTCAGATCCCCCAGGTGGTGCGCATCGTGCGGGTCAGCCGCTGACCCGGGCTGGCCCGCTGGGGTTGTAACCGGGCGTCCTGCCCTGATTTTCCTGGTCTGGGGCCGCCGGTCCCCCGCGCAACCCCAGTCCAAGTGGTACCCCCATGTCCGACCTCAGCCCCGACGAGCGCCTCGTGCTCACCCGCCGCACCATGAACCTGCTGGAAGGCTGGGGACTGGGGGCGCGGGACATCACCGTCATCCTGTCCCTGCCGGACACGGTCAAGGTGCGCGCCATAGCCCGCTTTCGGGAAGACACCGCCTTCCCCCCCGAGCCCCAGGTGGATCGCCGGGTCAGCTACCTGCTGCGCATCGAGCAGGCCCTGTCCACCTATTTCCCCTGCAACCCGGAGATGCGCAACCTCTGGGTGCGCAAGGGCAACCGCCTGTTCGGGCGCCGGGCACCCTTGGCGGTCATGGTGGAGGACGGTGAGAGCGGTCTGATCTCGGTACTGTCTCACCTGGACTGCACCTTCGCCTGGGACCTGACCGGGTCCAAGGCCGAGTACGGGGCCCAGGTCCGCTCCTGATACCGCTCCGGACGGGGCTTGCGCCCGTCCGGCATGCTTACGTCTTTTGCGGAAGCGGCAGAGGCGATGTTGTGCACCGACTTGGCGAGCAACCATTCGGGGCAGCGCCTGCCTCGGCTGTTTGGAATCCCGCCCAGCGGCGCAGCCGCCGGCCCCCAGCCACGCTACAGCGCCCCGGCCACCACCGCACTGGTTCAGGACCTCCAGCCCAGGCTGCCACGCGTTGGGGCCCGGAGACGGCCCGCCGCCTGTCCCGCGCCCAGGCCATCGCCTTCCTCCTTCGCCCGCCCCTGGATCAGCCCCCGGGTCGCCGATCCGCCAGCCCGGTGAGTTGCCACAGGGCGTCGAGCTGGGTACCCAGGGCGGCTACCTGGGCCTCCAGGGCGGCGATGCGCTCGTCCCGCGCATCGGTACGCCGGGGCGGTGACCCCTCGGCGGGAACGCCAGCCAAGTCCTCCGGCCGGGGTGCCCCGCACAGTAGGTGGGCGAAGCGGTCCTCCCGCTTGCCCGGCAGGTGACTGAGTTGGACGACCAGGGGGGCATCCCGCTCGGACAGGCGCCGGACCGCCTCCGCCATCGCGGGGAGGTCGGCGAACTCGGCCATGCGCCCGGTGTTGGTCCGCAACTCCCCGAGGGTCTGGGGGCCGCGCAGCATCAGGGTGCACAGGACGGCCGCCTCTTGGCGGTCCAGGTGGAAGCTGGAGGCCATCTTGTGGTCGTAGCGTTCGGTGCGTCCGGCAAAGCTGGCGTAGACCAAGGCGCGGTCGCGCAATGTGTTGACCACATGGCCGACCTCGCCCATCTCCAGGTTCATCACCGGGTCGCGACTGGTCTTCTGGTTGCAGGCCAGGACCAGGGCGTTGAGGGTCAGGGGATACTGATCGGGGGTGGTGCGCTGCTTCTCCATGAGACAGGCGAGGATGCGTGCCTCCACCTGGGTCAGTTGGGGTGCGGGGCTGGCGTTTTGGCTGTCAAGGTCGGTGGTCATGGAGGCGTTGGGCAGGGTACCGGGCTGTGAGGGCGGGAAGGGCCTGGGTAGGGCGGTCGGGACCTTGTCGACGCGCCTGTTTGGGTCGCACGGATGCTATCACAGGGCCTGGGGCGGCCCCGGCGCCTCCTGAGTGTCGGATGCCGCGCCACGACCCCGGCGGCCAAGCGGCGGATGCCACCGCCTGGGTCTCCGGCATGGGGCAGCGGCCTGGTCGGTCGGCAGGCTCAGGTCCCGGAAGGAACAGTGTTGCCGACTGTGGGCCCCGGCCTACCGGACAACATCGGCATAACATATTGTCTCGTATGATTTGTTGGGGGTGCATCCCAGTGGGAATCGGCCTGGACGCTCGCCAGGCCGCGACACCATATGGTAACTGGAACGTCCCGCCCCGGGGGACCTGGAGCGGCTCTACCAGACCCCGCCGCCCCCGGGCTGTGAGGATCTGACCATCTACCTGCGCCACCTGGCCAATGCCGACCTCATGTTCGGCAACTTGGCCGGGCTCCTTGCGGCGCGCCCCAACGGCGGGCTGCTGTGCCTGTTCGGCGACCATGTGCCGAGCATGCCCGCGGTCTACGAGGCCCTGGGCTTCGCCGACCCCCGTACCGACTATCTGATCTGGCCGGACCTGGGTCGGCCCAGGGGCCAGGTGGACCTGGAGGCCCACCAGTTGCCGGAGGTCCTGCTGGGGGCCCTGGCGGGGGGCGCGGCGCTGGCCTCGCGGCCTGAGCCCGACCCGGGTCCCCGATCAATCCTCGGCGCCCAGGCAGCCGCGTTCGATCAGGCAGTCGTCCCCGCCCTCGGCGTATTCCCGGCACAGCCAGGGGCGGCCCTCGCTGATCCGCTGGCCGCCGGGTCCTTCACCTACAGCTACGACGCCCTCGGACGCCTGACCCAGGCGAACCTTGCGGGCAGGGCCGACATCGCCTACCGCTACGACCCCGCCGGCAATCGCTCGTCAGGGCTTGAAGCCCTGACTGCGTAGCCGCGCGGGTTGCTGGTCGGGATTACGATCAAGGCCATCGGCGCGGAGCGAGCCCCATCGCCACTGGGCT
>DYRB01000180.1 GCA_020718945.1 Lamprocystis purpurea
GACTACGTAACACCGCAGAGCGGTGTTACGAGGGCAGAGCGGTGTTACGAGGGCAAGTTGCAGGAGGTCGCTGGTCGCCGCGCCCTCCCGGCACAGGTCCGGCGACGGCTTCAGGCCCAGGGTCGGAACCAAAGCCGCACATAGACCCAGCCGATGGCCTCGCCGATGACCGCGTCGGCCCCGGCGCTGCTGGTCCACCAGCGTTCCGGGTCGTAGTCCGGGGGCGACAGGGCTATGACCCCAAAGACCCAGCCCGGGCCAAGGGCCAAGCGATACAGATCGAAGGTGCGGCGGGCGTGGGGGCCCAGGGTGAGGATGTCGAAGGGCACCCCGCCCTGTCCGTTGGCCTTCAGCCAGTCCCGCACGGCGCCTGCGGAGGCATAGGTCCGGTCCCGCAGGACCGGGGGGCCTGGGATCTCCGTCACCAGGGCGGGTTCCAGACCCAACTCGGTGAGGGTCGCCACCGGCAGGGCGGCATGGGTCTTGTAGCGGGCCAGTGGTAGCCCTTCTGCAGGGGGCCACCGGTCACCAGCATGCGCCGGTAGCCACCGGCCTCGAAGCGGGCCTTGGCCTGGCGCAGGCCCTCATCCGGCAGCCAGCCCTCCACCACCAGGACCCCGCCTCCGACCGGCTCGGTGTGGGCGAGGTAGCCGTAGAGGTGGGTGCCCAGGCCCCAGAGGGCGACCCCCACCAGGGCCAGCGCCAGCAACCACCCTTGCCAGGTGAGGACCAGTCCCGTCTTGACCCGGGTCAGCGGGGGCAGGGTCACCGACAGGTCTCTGAGGAACGATTCAACAACGAAGTGGCCATCTGACCCGCGAGCATCTAGCCGCTAGCTGCTAGTAGCTCGCAGCTCGAAAATCAGCCTGGACACCTTGTTATTGAACTGATCTAAGGCAGGTCCTCCAGACACTGGTTCAGGGACACCCGCCAATCCGGCAGGGCCAGCCCGAAGGTCTCCTGGAGCTTGGTATTGTCGAGCACCGAGTAGGCCGGGCGGCGGGCCGGGGAGCGGTACTCGGACGACGGAATGGGCAGCAGCTTGCAGCCCAGGCCGCTGGCGTCGAGGATCGCCTTGGCGAAGCCGTACCAACTCGTCTCACCGCCGGCGGTGACGTGGTAGAGCCCGGCGACCTGCTCCAGGTCCACCTCGCCGCGCAGCATACGGTGCAGCACCTGGGCGGTGACCTCCGCCAGCATGCGGCTCCAGGTCGGGGCGCCGATCTGGTCGTCCACCACCCGTAGTTCGTCCTTCTCCGCGAAGAGCCGCAGCATGGTGAGCAGAAAGTTCTGGCCCCGCACCCCGTAGATCCAACTGGTGCGCAGGACCACCGCCGGCACCCCGCTGTCCAGGAGCAGGCGCTCGCCGGCCAGCTTGGTGGAGCCATAGACGGACAGCGGACCGGGCTCGTCGTCCTCCCGATAGGGCCGGGTGGCGGTCCCGGAGAAGACGAAATCGGTGGAATAGTGGATCACGGGAACGCCGCGGTCCTTCAGCAACTCACCCAGGATGCGCAGGGGCTCGGCGTTGATGCGATGGGCCATGGCGGCGTCCGACTCGGCCCTGTCCACGGCGGTGTAGGCGGCGGCGTTGACCACCGCATCCGGGGCCGCCTCCGCGACCACCTGGGCCAGGGACTCTGGGCTGCCTAGATCGAGCTTGGGGCCATACTCGCCCTGCAGGGAGGCGGCGATGACGGTCCCCACCGGCGCCAGGGTGCGGCGTAGCTCCCAGCCGACCTGGCCGTTGGCGCCGATCAGCAGGATGCGGGGCGGGGTCTTGGGTGAGCCCATGTCAGGCCTCCGGGTAGGGTGGTAGGCGATCAACCGGCGTGTCCCGCAGGCGAGTCGCGAGGCGGTCCTTGTCGGACAGCAGGGGTTCCCCGTCCAGGGGCCATTCGATGCCGATGTCGGGGTCGTTCCAGGGCAGGCTGAACTCGGTTTCCGGGTGATAGAAATCGCTGCACTTGTAGACGAACAGGGCATCGGCACCGGTGACGCAGTAGCCGTGGGCGAAGCCCGGCGGGACCCAGAACTGGCGGCGATTCTCGCCGGACAGGGTGACCCCGACCCAACGCCCGAACCAGGGGGAGCCCCGCCGGATGTCTACGACCACGTCGAAGACCTCGCCGCTCAGCACCTGGACCAGCTTGCCCTGGGGGTGCGGCCACTGGCAGTGCAGGCCGCGGAGGATGCCGTGGCCCGAGTAGGCCTGATTGTCCTGGACCATATCCCTTGGGATACCCAGCCCGGCATAGCGGTCCGCCTGCCAGGACTCCATGAACCAGCCCCGGGCATCGCCGAAGGCCTTGGGTTCGAGGATCAGGACGCCAGGGATCTCAGTCTCGATGACCTTCACGGCTCCATCCCCCGCTCCAGCAGGCCCATCAGGTAGTCCCCATAGCCGCTCTTGGCCAGCACAGCGGCGATGGCCGCGAGCTGGGCCGCATCGATCCAGCGGTTCTGATAGGCAACCTCCTCCGGGCAGCAGACCTTGAGACCCTGGCGCTGCTCTATGGTCTGGATGAAGTCACCGGCCTGCATCAGGGACTCGTGGGTCCCGGTGTCCAGCCAGGCCACGCCGCGCCCGATCTTCTCCAGGCGCAACCGGCCCTGGGCCAGGTAGACGTTGTTCAGATCGGTGATTTCCAGTTCCCCGCGGGGGGACGGCTCAAGGGCCGCGGCCAGGTCGCAAACCCGGTTGTCGTAGAAGTAGACCCCGGTCACCGCATAGTTGGACTTGGCCCGCTTGGGCTTCTCCTCCAGGCTCACCACGTTGCCCTGGGCGTCGAACTCGGCCACGCCGTAGCGCTCCGGGTCCTTGACCCAGTAGCCGAATACCGTGGCCCCGTCTTCCTGGGCCGAGGCCCCGCGCAACTGATGGATCAGCCCATGGCCGTAGAAGATGTTGTCCCCCAGGATCAGGCAGGAGGGGTGATCGCCAACGAAGTCGCGGCCGATGAGGAAGGCCTGGGCCAGGCCACCCGGCTCGGGCTGGACGGCGTAGGTCAGGGCTATGCCCCACTGGGAGCCGTCACCAAGCAGATTTTGGAAAGACGCCTGATCGTGCGGCGTGGTGATGATCAGGATGTCCCGGATCCCCGCCAGCATCAGCGTGGACAGGGGGTAGTAGATCATCGGTTTGTCGTACACCGGCAGCAATTGCTTGCTGATGGAGTGAGTCAGGGGATAGAGGCGTGTGCCTGAGCCCCCCGCCAGGATGATGCCCTTGCGATTCATGGTGCTCTCCTCGTGATCAGGCGGCGCCGAGGCGTTGGCCGCGATAGCTGCCGTCGGTGACCCGGGCACACCAGTCGGCGTGCTCCAGGTACCAGACCAGGGTGCGGCGCAGGCCGCTTTCGAAGGTCTCCTGCGGGGCCCAACCCAGCTCGCGCTGGAGCTTGCTGGAGTCGATGGCATAGCGCCGGTCGTGGCCCGGCCTGTCTTTGACAAAGGTCTTGAGCCCGACGTGGGGCCTGTGGGGCGAGTCCGGGACCAGTTCGTCGAGCAGGGCACAGAGGGTATCGACCACCTGGAGATTGGTCCGCTCGCTGTTGCCGCCCACGTTGTAGACCTCCCCCGGGCGGCCGGCCTCCAGCACCCTCAGGATGGCCCGGCAATGGTCGTCCACATAGAGCCAGTCGCGGATGTTGCTGCCATCGCCGTAGATGGGCAGCGGCTCCCCGCCCAGGGCCTTCTGGATAATCAGCGGGATCAGCTTCTCCGGGAACTGGTAGGGGCCGTAGTTGTTGGAGCAGTTGGTGGTCAGCACCGGCAGCCCGTAGGTGTGGTGCCAGGCCCGCACCAGGTGGTCGGAGGCGGCCTTGGAGGCGGAATAGGGGGAATTGGGGGCATAGGCGGTTCCTTCCGTGAAGAGCCCGGTGGGGCCCAGGGACCCGTAGACCTCGTCGGTGGAGACATGCAGGAAGCGGAACCCGGCCCGGCGCCCGTCGCTCAGGCCCATCCAGTAGGCCTTGGCGCAGTCGAGCAGATTGAAGGTCCCCAGGACATTGGTCTCGATGAAGGCCGCGGGGCCGTCGATGGAGCGGTCCACATGGCTCTCGGCGGCGAAGTTGACCACCGCATCCACGGCGTAATCCGCCAGCAGACGCGTCACCAGGTCGCGGTCGCCGATGTCCCCCTGGACGAAGATATGTCCCGGATTGCCCCCGAGGGGGGCCAGGGTGTCCAGGTTGCCGGCGTAGGTCAGTTTGTCCAGATTGACCACCTGGACCCCGCCCTGGGCCATCAACCTGTGGACGAAGTTGCCGCCGATGAAGCCGGCCCCGCCGGTGACCAGGATGGTCTGCATTTGCTGCTCCTAGAACGGGATGTCGTCGTCGAAGGGCGGCTGCTCGGCGGCGCGCTGACCGCCGCCCTGGGGCGGGGCCTGGCGCTGTGCGCCGCCGCTCGGGCGGGGGGCGTCGGCCTGGTCATAGGCCGCGGTGCCACCGCCTGGGCGGCCGTCGAGCATCTGCATGGTGCCGCCGACGCCAACGTACACCTCGGTTGTGTACCGGTCCTGGCCCTCCTTGTCCTGCCACTTCCTGGTACGCAACTGCCCCTCCACATAAACCTTGGAACCCTTGTGCAGGTACTGCTTGACGACCTCCGCGAGCTTGCCGAAGAACACGACACGATGCCATTCGGTGCGCTCCTGCGACTCGCCAGTATTCTTGTCCTTCCAAACCTCACTGGTGGCAATGCTGATGTTTGCCATCGCTTCGCCGCTCGCCGTATAGCGCACGTCCGGCTCGTTACCCAGGTTGCCAATCAAGATGACCTTGTTCACGCCGCGTGATGACATAGTTCCCCTCCCCTTTCCGCAGATAATAAGTCGCTGCCCGAGGGCGCGACCCTGGTTGAACTGGTCCTAAGCACCTGCCCTCAGGCCCCGGCGCACAGGGCCTGCAATCTTGCCGAATCGAGTCGGCGCTTGTCCACTTTAAGGTAGGCCAGGCCCTCCTCGACCACCACCACCGCCTCCTCCACCCCGGGGACATCCAGCAGGGCGCGCTGGGTACCGTCCGGGTTCCCCAGGCCCCCGGCCCAAACCCGCACTATCTGGCTGCTCACCAGGCGGGGCGAGCGCATGGGCCAGGCCACCAGCAGCCAGGCCAGGGCAGTCCCGGCGCAGAACAGCAGCACCGCATCCTGACCGAAGCGCTGGTGGAACCAGCCCCCCAGCAGGCCGCCGAGGAAGGCCCCGCCGAACTGGGCGGTGGCGAAGATACCCATGGCCGTGCCCTTGGCCGCGGGCGGGGCTATGCGCGAGATGAGCGAGGGCAGGCTCGCCTCCAGCAGGTTGAAGGCGGTGAAGAACAGGAACAGGAAGAGCACCAGGCTGGGCAACGCGGTGTGGAAGGCGAACAGCCCCACCAGGGACAGACCCAGCCCCGCCACGGCCCCGAGCAGGACCCCTTTGTGGTGTCCGCCGCGCTCGGCCAGGATGATGAAGGGGACCATGGCCAGGATGGAGAAGAACAGCACCGGCAGATAGACCCACCAGTGATGGGCAGCCGGCAGCCCGGCGGACTGGAGGTCCAGGGGGATTACCAGGAACAGGGCGGTCATGAGCATATGCAGGGTCAGCACACCGAAGTCCAGACGCAGCAATTCCGGGTGGTGCAGCACCCCGGCAAACTGACCGGGCACCGGCTCCGCATCCCGATGGACGCTGGAATGCTCCGGGGTCGGGACTACGGTGGCCAGGATCAGGGCCCCGCCGACCGCCAGGGCGGCGGTGAACCAGAACACCCCGGACAGGCCGAACCAGTGGGCCAGGGCCGGCCCCAGGACCATGGCCACCCCGAAGGACAACCCGATGCTGATGCCTATGGTCGCCATGGTCCGGGTACGGACCTCTTCCCGGGTCAGGTCCGCGGCCAGGGCCATGACCGCAGCGGCTATGGCCCCGCCGCCCTGGATCACCCGGCCGATAATGACCCCTTCGATAGTCGTGGACAGGGCCGCCACCACGCTGCCCAAGGCGAACAGGGCCAGGCCGGCGAAGATCACCGGCTTGCGCCCGATGCGGTCGGAGGCCATGCCGAAGGGGATGCCCAGCACCGCCTGGGTCAGGCCATAGGCACCGATGGCCAGGCCGATGAGCAGCGGCGTGGCCCCTTCAAGCCCCTGGGCTTGAAGGGCAAAGACCGGCAGAATCAGGAAGAGCCCCAGCATGCGGAAGGCGAAGATCCCTGCCAGCCCGGCCGCGGCCCGACGTTCCAACCCCGTCATGGCCGCCACCGGCCCTTGGTTACTGCGCATGCGACTGCCTTTGCCTCTACCCAAAAGGGTGGCAATGTTACTCCCTCACCCCCGGCGCGACTATCGCCCTGGCGGTGGCCAGCAGTTCCAAATTTGGGGGCCAGATCGGTGCCCGTGGGAGCGGCGCCTC
>DYRB01000181.1 GCA_020718945.1 Lamprocystis purpurea
CGCTCCCACGGAGGGCATCCCGGTCGGACCAACACCTAATGCAGACATAGCCTTGATCTATAGGTAGCCTGAGAGGTTGGCCCCGGATTCCGCTGCGCTCCAGCCGGGCTACGGGGAGGTCGGAGCGAGTTCTTGCCCAATCTCTGGAGCTTCGTAACCCGATGAAACCAAACGCATCGGCTGTGGCAGCGGGAAATTCGGCCCCGGTCCAAGGGCTCGGGCACCCAGCGGTCCTAGCCCATCCCCAACACGGCCCTGAGGCTGCGCTCGACCGCAGCCAGCTCGTCCGCGGTCAGGACGGTCAGAGGTCCGTCGCCGAAGCGCGAATGATCGAGGCAACGGAGTTGGTCGGTCATGGCGTAGCAGTCTTTGAGCAGGCGCCCCCGGGCGGGGATCGGCACCCGCATCGGCTCGGTATTGGCGCGGCGTTGGGTCGTCAAAGGCACGACCAGCACCGTGCCCAAGCCAGCGCCGGTCAGCTCGTCGGCCTGGGCAATGACCACCGGCCGAACCTTGCCGGCTTCGGCGCCCCGGTTCGGGTTGAGGCGGGCAATCCAAACCTCGCCCCGCCGCATCATTTCCACCAGGGCTCGCCCGACTCTTCGGGCCAAGGTTCCCCAGGACGGCGCCCCTCCGCTATGTCGAGCGCCTCGTTCTCGGCCTCCAGGAAGTCCTCGGCGATTTGTAACGCCTCGGCGCGCGCCTCAGGGTCCGCATACAACGCCTTGGCCGCGGCAACCATTTCGGCCATGAACCGCTCCCGCTCGCGCTGGGCGATGAACTGGGTCAGGGCGTCGCGGATCACCTCGGAGCGCGGCCGGCCGACCAGTTCGGCCTCTTGGGCGAGCTTGCGCTCCAGGTCCTCGGGCAGGCGAAGGCTGATGGCACCCATGTATCTCACCACGTATGACAGGTTGGGTGACAAATGGTAGCACAGGGTGCCAGCCGAGGATTGCCTGGGGATGATGGCTGGGTCGAGGGGACCACACTGGACCAGGGCCCCGGGGTACGGCACCTGGCCGGGCGACCCCGTTGGGCTTGGTCGGCCCCCGCTCCTGGCGGGGCCGGCCCGGGTCCGGGCCCTGGACCCGAAGCCCGACCTACAGCCGCAATCGCGGTCGCGGGGGCGATCAACGGCCGGCTGCGATGCGCTTGAGACAATCGACCGGGCTGAGCAGGTCCACCCCAGCCACGGGCGGAAAATGCCTGGGGTTGCCGGTGACCAGCGGACACATCAGGTGGCAGGCCAGGGCCAGAAAGGGTGCGTCGTCCGGGTCCGGCAGGGCGATGGAGAGCGGTGGAATGTCTTGCACCAGCCGCCCCTCGGCCCGTATCCGGCGCAGAAAGGCCGCAACCAGGCCGGCATCGAGGCGGAATTTGGGTCGGCTCAGCACCTCGAGGTACTCGTCCTCGATGTCGGAGCTGTACGCCGGAAAGAGTCGCCCAGCACGGAATGCCGCCAGGATCTGCGCCGGATTGCCGCCAGGCGTGAGGAACGCCGAGACCCAGACGTTGGTATCAACGACCGCGAGCATCGTGACCCCGCCGCCCCAGCCGCGCAGCAGCAATCTCGGCGTCGATCTCGTCCTGCGTCATGGCATCCAGACCCAGGTCCGCCGCCCGCCGGTGCTGCTCGGCCAGGAGTTGATCGAAGCGCGCCCAGCGCAAGGCGCGCAACCGCTCCTCCACCTGGGACGGCTCGGTATGCACCAACAGGGCGAAAGGCTTGCCGTTGCGGGTGATGACCAACTCCTCACCGGCCTCCAGACGATCCCATACCTTGGCAGATTCCGAGCGAAGCTCGCGCACCGTGACGAAGTCCATGACGACCTCCAGCAGACACTTGGGTACTCAATTGTAGGCAGAATTGTGTACCGGACGCGACCACGCCTTGCCGCGTTGTCCATCGGGGCCGGTGGGCCGATCTTGGTGCCTGGACGGGGACAGGCGGTCGGGCTTGGTCGGCCCCCGCTCCTGGCGGGGCCGGACCTTGTCCAATCCCTGGACCCGAAGCCCGACCTACAGGGGCTCTTGGGTCTTGTCCAGGCCGAACAGCTCCCAGAGCGGGATCTGGACATCGGCCAGGGTGGCGAAGGTCAGAATCTCGTCCCAGGCGACCACGGCGCCCTTGTCGTAGCCCTCGGCACCGAGCACAAAGCGGATGGCGTAATGCTCCAGCGGATCGACATCCTGATGCCGAATGGACGGAGCCGCCGCCATGCCGACGGCCTCCCCGTAGGTCCTGTAGGCCACCCCATCGATCAGTTCCCAGCGCTCGTCCTCCGGCCAGGACTGGTAATCGGCCCAGGTGTAACGGGCATCGCGGTTCGTCGCTGTGGCTGGGGACATGGCGGTCTCCGAAGACTCGGCTGGTTTGGAAAGGCCCCTAGTACAGCTGCGCGCAAGTCACGGAAACATCGAGCAACCCGAGACTCGGCATCTTGGTCGCGAAGCTCCAGAGACTTGGCAAGTCTCGTCAGCCAAAACCAGGGGCGGCGGCTTAGCGACGGTTCAAGAACAAGCGATACGTTCTGGACCGGGGGACGGGCCTCTGGCCCGTCTGGCGGGCGGGACGCCCGCCCCCCAGATGTCTCAGTTGTTTCTGAACTGTTCCTTAGCGAGGCCAGCGTCATACCCCCGGCGGGACGCCGGGGGACCCAGTTGCCGGCAAGATGCCGGCGCTCCCAGGGGCCCGCGCTTCTGGGCCCTGTGCTGTGTGCGGACCGCGTCGGCCATCGATTGGTGTTGCAGGTACTTGGGCACGGTCGGACTGGTGTGGATCTTATCACCCAACCCTGTGACCCCCGTGAGCCAGTGAGGCTACCGTCCATGGCCTGGGTCCCGGCATCCTGTCGGGACGACGGCGCCGCAGGTCTCGGTGCAACGCGGCATTAGTAACCGTGGCCGGACGCCCCGGCCAAACGCGCCCGGTGGCGCATCATGTCAGGAGAGACCGATGAACGCAGAACCCATCCCCGTGCAACAGGAACTCGAATTGCCCTTCCCGGAGCTGACCCAGGACCTGCCCCTGCTGCCGGCGCGCATGATCAACGAATACTGTTACTGCCCCCGCCTGGCCTATTTGATGTGGGTGCAGGGGGAATGGGACGACTCCCACGACACCGTCGAAGGCCGCCACGTCCACCGGCGTGTGGACAAGCCCGGCGGCACCCTCCCGGCGCCCAAGACCGAGACCAGCGCCGCCGAGGACGAGGGCGCGGAGATGGAGAAGATCCACGCCCGCTCCGTCACCTTGTCCTCCAACCGCCTGGGGCTCATCGCCCGGCTCGACCTGATCGAGGGCCAAGGCAACCGCGTCACCCCGGTGGATTACAAGCGCGGCAAGCGCCCCCACATCGCCCAGGGCGCCTACGACCCGGAGCGGGTGCAGCTCTGCGTCCAGGGCATGATCCTCGCCGAGCACGGCTACCACTGCGAGGCCGGGGTCCTCTACTTCGCCGCCAGCCGCGAGCGGGTCGCCGTGCCCTTCGACGACGACCTCAAGCGCCTCACCCGCGGGGCCATCGACGGCCTGCGCTTCGTCGCCGCCGGCGGACGCATCCCCGAGCCCCTGATCGACAGCCCCAAGTGCCCCCGCTGCTCCCTGGTCGGCATCTGCCTGCCCGACGAGGTCAACTTCTTCCGCGGCGCCGACATAGCCCCCCGCCCGCTCGCCGTCGGCCTGGACACCGCCATGCCGGTCTATGTCCAGGCCTACCACGCCAAGGTCGGCAAGAGCGGCGAGCGCCTGGAGATCACCATCGACGACGCCAAGGTCGAGAGTGTCCGCCTCATCGACTGCTCCCAACTCGCCCTGTTCGGCAACGTCTACCTCACCAGCCCGGCCCTCACCGAGCTGATGAGCCGCAACATCCCCGTGACCTGGCACAGCTTCGGCGGCTGGTTCATGGGCCACACCATCGGCACCGGCCACAAGAACGTCGAACTGCGACGCGCCCAGTTCCGGGCCGCCGACGACCACGCCGCCTGCCTGCGCCTGGCCAAGGGCCTGGTCGAGGCCAAGGTCCGCAACTGCCGCACCCTCCTGCGGCGCAACTGGAAGACCGACGAGGCCCCGGAGGCCCTGCTCGAAGACCTCAACGGCGACATCCGTCGCCTCGCGCGGGTACCGGACCTGCAAACCCTGCTCGGCATCGAAGGGGCCGCCGCCGCCCGCTACTTCGGCGCCTTCTCCAGCCTCATCAAGGTCAGCGGCCCGGAGGCCAACTTCGCCTTCGACTTCAGCACCCGCAACCGCCGACCGCCCACCGACCCGGTCAACGCCATGCTCTCCTACGCCTACAGCCTGCTGGCGCGGACCTGGCTCGTCACCCTGTCCGGGGTCGGCTTCGACCCCTACCTCGGCTTCTACCACCAACCCCGCTACGGCCGACCCGCCCTGGCCCTGGACCTGATGGAGCCCTTCCGGCCCCTGATCGCCGACTCCACCGTCATCCAAGCCATCAACAACGGCGAGGTCAAGCCCACCGACTTCGTGTCGGCCGGTGGCAGCGTCAACATGACCGATGACGGGCGCAAGCGCCTCATCGCCACCTTCGAGCGGCGCATGGCCCTCGAAGTCACCCACCCCCAGTTCGGCTACCGGGTCAGCTACCGCCGCCTGCTGGAGCTACAGGCCAGGCTACTCGCCCGGCACCTGCTGGGCGAACTGCCCGACTACCCCAACTTCACCCCCCGCTGAGGTCGGCGCCGCCATGGAACAACGCCTCTACATCGTCGCCTACGACATCGCCGATCAGAAACGCTGGCGGCGCGTCTTCAAGCTCATGAAGGGCTATGGGGAATGGGTGCAGCTCTCCGTCTTCCAATGCCGCCTCACCGCCAAGCAGCAAGCCGAGCTCATCGCCCTGCTCGACGCCATCATCCACCACACCGAGGACCATATAATCTTGCTCGACCTCGGCCTGGCTGCTACCGTCGTCCCCCGGGTCACCAGCCTGGGCAAGGCCGAGTTCGAGGTCATAGAGCACAAGGCCGTGATCGTCTGACCCGGGCCAGCGGCCCCTGTTGGTTGGGCTTCCAGCCCAGCCATCGCAGCGCCGGCCTTGATCCCAATCGCGCCCAACTGGGCCCGCCGACCACGTAGTCAGGCCATCTTGGCCTGACACCCTCAGGGCTGGAAGCCCTGACTAGGTGGGGTCTGGTGGGAGCGGCTTTAGCCGCGACGGTCGCCCTGGCACCCTCAGGGCTGGAAGCCCTGACTACGCAGCCGTGCGAGGCTCTGGTTGGGATAACGATCAAGGTCGCCGCGCCAGCAAGATCGATACCGGCCGCGCAACCGCTGGAACCCATCGGGCCAGCCCCCGCGGACCCAGGCCGCAGGGCCCGATTCAAGGCGAACCCCGCCGGGCATCCGCGAGCGCTCCAATGCCTCGCCAAACCCCGGCAGCGCTCGCACCACAGCGCTCTTTAACAAACAGCAAATTGGAGTAAACTCCTGTCCCCGAGCCTCAGTCCGGAGGTCCGGCGCAGCCTCCAGACGCGGACCGCTCGAAAATCCCCCCGCAAGCCCCGCCCCGCGGGGGCTGCGGGAAAGTGGCCTTCCCCGGCGAATTCGCCGGGGCCTCATTGAAGCGCGCCGGCAGGGAGCCGTCACGTTGGCGCTGACTAGACCTCACCGTCGTCCTGGCCCTGTCCCGCCCGGCACCCGGCGATGCCAAAGGGGCACCGCTGGAGCGGCGCCTGGTGCTGGTCGGGGACGGAGATTTCCTCAGCAACGCCAATCTCAACCAGGGCGACAACCGCGACCCGGTCGGCGTCTGGTTCGCTGGGCCAGCGGGAAGCAGGGTCCGGGCGCCGCCCCCGGCTGCTGGACCGGTGACCGGGGCCTTGATCGCAATTCCGACCAGCAACTCGCGCGGCTGCGTAGTCAGGGCTTCCAGCCCTGAGGGTGTCAGGCCAAGATGGCCTGACTACGCGTTCCGCGAGCCCAGGCGGACGGCATTATGCTCAAGGCCGTGACCGGGGACTGGGAGGCGAAACTGAACGACCTGCGCCGGGTCCTGGTGTGCGGGCTGTCCCCGGTGGTCCTGCCCTTGGTGTTCCTGATCTCCGGGCTGGCGATTCGCGGATATCGCTAGTACACCTGCGCACAAGTCACGGAAACATCGAGCAACCCGAGGCTCGGCCTTTTGGTCGCGAAGCTCCAGAGACTTGGCAACTCTCGTCAGCCGAGTCCAGGGGCCGCGGGTTAGCGAGGCCGGCGTCATACCCCCGGCGGGACGCCGGGGGACCCGGTTGCCGGCAAGATGCCGGCGCTCCCAGTGGCCGGCGCTCCTGGCCCCTGTGCCGTGTGCGGACCGCGCCGAGCATCGCTTGATGTTGCAGCTACTTGGGCGCACCCGTACTAGGTTGATACGCGGGGCCATTATTGA
>DYRB01000182.1 GCA_020718945.1 Lamprocystis purpurea
ACCCGCCACTTCAATGACTTGGCCATCCCCAACAGCTAATGCAGACAGAGCCAAACAAAAGACCCCCGGCCATGGTGGCAGGGGGTCCTGGGTCAGACCTGTGGGGCCCGCGGCGGGGGATCAGGCCCCGTAGCGGGTGGCGACCGCCGACCAGTCGATAATGTTCCAGATCTCTTCGAGGTACTTGACCCGGGCATTGCGGTAATCGACGTAGTAGGCGTGCTCCCAGACGTCCACGGTGAGCAGGGCCTGCTTGCCGGAGGTCATGGGGGTGCCGGCGTTGGAGGTGTTCATGATCTCCACCGAGCCGTCGGCGTTCTTCACCAGCCAGGTCCAACCGGAGCCGAAGTTGGTGGCGGCGGACTGGGAGAACTGCTTCTTGAACTCCTCGAAGGAGCCGAACTTGGCCTCGATGGCCGCCGCCAGGGCCCCGCTGGGGGCGCCGCCGCCGTTGGGGCTCAGGCAGTTCCAATAGAAGCTGTGGTTCCACACCTGGGCGGCGTTGTTGAACACCCCGCCGGAGGACTTCATGATGATGTCCTCCAGCGACAGGGCCTCGAACTCGGTGCCGGGAATCAGGTTGTTGAGGTTGGTGACGTAGGTCTGGTGGTGCTTGCCGTAGTGGAACTCGATGGTCTCCTGGGAGATGACGGGGGCAAGGGCGTCCTTGGCGTAAGGCAGGGCGGGCAGTTCATGGGCCATGGTCGGGGCTCTCCGGGGGGTTGATAGACGGTGCGCAAGGTAGGTATGGGCGGGCTCGACCTCAAGTCCGGGGCCGAAATTCCGAGCGTCGCGCCCGGTCACAGGCCGGCGCAGTCTAATCAGGGGGCCTGAGTCGCGCAAGGCGCGGCAGCACCCGGGCTCGACCTGGGGGCTGGGGCTGGGGCCAGGCTTGAAAAGGCGCCCCCCGACCCGGATCTTGAGGGGCCTTACATCAACCGAACATCACGAGAGGTGAGCGTTGGACGTCTTGGAACGTATCGATCAGCAGGTCAAGGGCAACCCCATCGTGATTTTCATGAAGGGGACGCCCCAATTTCCCCAATGCGGCTTCTCCATGCGCGCCGCCGCGGCCCTGCGGGAGTGTGCCGTGCCCTTCGCCTACGTCAATGTGCTGCAGGACCCGGAGATCTTCGAGAACCTGCCCCGCTATGCGGACTGGCCGACCTTCCCCCAGATCTACATCGGCGGCGAACTGGTGGGCGGCTGCGACATCACCCTGGAGCTGCACGCCAGCGGCGAACTGAAGCCCCTGATGGAGGCCGCCGCGGCCAAGGCGGCGCCGGTCGCCGGCTAGCCCCCCAGGCCCTCGTCCGGGCGCGCCTCCCACAGGCGCACCGGGTCCAGTTCCCGCCAGCGGTTGACCAGGGTGCAGAACAGCCGCGCGGTCTGCTCCGCGTCGTAGATGGCGGAGTGGGCCTCGCGGTTGTCCCAGCCCAGGCCGGCCATCTTGACCGCCTTGGCCAGCACCGTCTGGCCGTACATCAGCCCCGCCAGGGTCACGGTGTCGAAGACACTGAAGGCGTGGAAGGGGCTGTGTTTGTAATGGGTGCGGTCCACCAGGGCCTTGATGAACCCCAGGTCGAAGGCGGCGTTGTGACCTACCAGCACGGCCCTGGTGCAACCGCTGGATTTCACCGCCCGACGGATGGGGGTGAGGATGCGGTTGACCGCCTCGTGTTCCGGGAGCGCATCGCGAAACGGGTGTTCTGGGTCGATCTTGTTGAAGGCCAGGGCCCGCGGGTCTATCTCCGAGCCGAGGAAGGGCAGCAGGTGGCAGGCGATGGTCGGGCCTGGCTCCAGGTCCCCGGCCTCGTTCATGCGGATGATGACCGCGGCGACCTCCAGCAGGGCGTGGCGCAGGGGGTCGAAACCCGCCGTCTCCACATCCACCACCACGGGCAGGAAGCCGCGGAAGCGGCGGGCAATGGGGGCCAAGTCATACTCAGGTTCTTGCATCGCGACAGGATAGGCGCGCCCGGCCGAAAAACCAAACCCAACCGCCAGCAACTCCAAAAAGGCACCCCGGCGCGACCCGCCCGCCGCTGATATAGTGCGCGCTTGACGAAAACGGCACGGGGACCACTGGCATGCGCATAAGATTGGGGCTGACGGCGGGGGTCCTCGCCCTGCTGGCCTGGCTGGGCGGGGCCGTTCCAGCCTGGGCTGAGGTCCTGACCCGGGGCCTGCTGTTCGAGGTCGCACGGGAGGGCGTGCCGCCGAGCTTCCTGTTCGGCACCCTGCACAGCGCTGACCCCCGGGTGGTCGCCCTGCCGCCGCCGGTCCAGGTCGCCTTCGACGGGGCCCAGGGCTTCGTCATGGAGGCGGTGCCGGACGCCGACGCCGTCGCCAAGTCCATGGCCCTCATGGCCTATGCCGACGGGGGCAGCCTGCGCCAGGCCCTGCCCGCGGACCTCTACACCCAGGCGGTCGCTGTCATGGCCTCCCGGGGCCTGGGCGAGGACGCCGTGAACCGGCTCAAACCCTGGGCCCTGGTGATGCTGCTCAGCGCCCCGCCGGTCACCGGCGGGGAGGTCCTCGACCTGGCCCTGTATCGTGCCGCCCAGGCCCAGGGCCGGCCCACGGTGGGGCTGGAGACCCTGGAGGAGCAGGTGGCCCTGTTCGACCGCCTCGACCCGGCCGACCAGGTGGCCCTGCTGCGCCAGACCCTGGCCATTTACCCGGAGCTGCCCGAGGTATTCCACCGCCTGGTCGCCGCCTATGTTCGCCGCGACCTCAGCTCCCTGGTCCAGCTCAACGAGATGTACAACCGCTGGGGCACGCCGGAACTGGCCGCACGCTTCCACCGGGTCGCCATCGATGACCGTAACGAGCGCATGGCCGAGCGCCTCGCGCCCCTGCTGGCCCAAGGCGGGCACTTCATCGCCCTGGGTGCCCTGCACCTGCCGGGACCCGGGGGCCTGCTGGAGCGCCTGCAAGGCCAGGGCTACCGGGTGCGTCCGATCTACTAACACGCCCGCGCCCAAGCACCGGCAACATCAACCGATGCTCGACGCGGTCCGCACAGGGCACAGGGGTCAGAAGCGCGGGCCACTCGGAGCGCCGGCATCTTGCCGGCAACTGGGTCCCCCGGCGTCCCGCCGGGGGTATGACGCTGGCCTCGCTAAGCCGCGGCCCCTGGATTCGGCCGACGCGACTTGCCAAGTCTCTGGCACTTCGCGACCAAGAGGCCGAGCCTCGGGTTGCTCGATGCTGCCTTGACTTGCGCGCAGTTGTACCAGCTCCGGCCCGCACTGGACATCCGAGCCCCACCCCCAAGGCTCGTCCTGCCACCCCCACCTCGGGGTTGGCGGCCCGCCCCCTGTGCTAACATTGCCGCCCGGCCGGGTCGGGCAGTCATCAACCAGAACCTAAGGAAACCCAGATGCGAACGGGTCTTGGCGTTAGAGTCTTGTTCCTGGCCTGGGCCGTCGCGGCCGGGGGCTGTGCGTCCATGACGGACGGTTACCGCGACCCCAAGGACCCACTGGAGCCGTACAACAGGTTCATGTTCAAGTTCAACACGGACTTCGACAACGCCTTCCTCAAGCCCGTGGCCAAGGGCTACAAGTACGTGACCCCGGAGCCGGTGGATCGCAGCATCACCAACTTCTTCAACAACATCGACGACATCGGCTCGGCGGTGAACAACCTGCTCCAGTTCAAGCTGTCGCGCTTCGGTACCGACGTCGGGCGCGTCGCGGTGAACTCCACCGTGGGACTGCTGGGCGTACTGGACGTGGCCACCAACCTGGGGCTGCCGAGCTACAAGGAGGACTTCGGCCAGACCCTGGGCTACTGGGGCTTCGGGCCCGGGCCCTACTTCGTCATCCCCATCCTGGGCCCCAGCAACATCCGCGATACCATCGGCTGGGTCGGCGACATCTATGTAGACCCCTTCATCAGCGTGTCGAAGAACGAAATCTACTGGGGCGCCCTGGGCCTGCGCGTCATCGACCGGCGCGCCGACCTGCTGCGCTCCAGCGACATCCTGGAAGAGGCGGCGGTAGATCCCTACACCTTCCTGCGCGACGCCTACCTGCAACGCCGCCAGTCCAAGGTCTACGACGGCAACCCGCCCCCGGAGGTCGAGACCGAGGCCGACGAGATGTGGTACGGCCCTGGGTACGGCGCCCCGCCCCTGGGGCCTGAGACCCAGCCCGTCCAGGCGCAGCCGGCCAAGTGACATCACCTGGCCGGATACCGCCGCACCGGGGTCCTCCTGACTGACCCATTTGCGTAAATTTGCGTAATTCGCGGCCGAATTGCCCTTTCCTGCCCTGGGAAGTGGGTAGCGGGCGCGGGAGGGCGCCGGTCGCGGTCCGGTTCACGCAGAAACCGGACCGCGACTGGCGGTGGGAGGGAGGGTCAGCGTGGGGTGATCCACATAGCCCTCGGGGGGCCCATGAACCCACATTTGGACGACCTGCTGGCGAGCATCCGGGCCCTGGAGGAGGAGGTCGAGGCGACCTACCGGGAGACCGTCGAGGAACTGGAACGGCAGCGGGTGGACCTGGCCGGCGAGTTCCTGCGCCGCCAGCACCGCTACCGCATCGGGCTGCTGCGTTTCCTCGCCCGCTCCAAGCCCCTGGTGCTGCTCACCGTGCCCCTGATCTATGCGGGCTGGGTCCCCTTCCTGTTGATGGACCTGTTCGTGACGGTCTACCAGGCCACCTGCTTCCCGATCTACCGCATCCCCAGGGTCCACCGCAGCAGCTACCTGATCTTCGACCGGGAGGGGCTGCCCTATCTCAACCTGTTCGAGCGCATCAACTGCTTCTATTGCACCTATAGCAACGGCGTGGTGGCCTACACCCGCGAGGTGGCGGCGCGCACCGAGCAGTACTGGTGCCCCATCAAGCATGCCCGGCGGTTGCCCGGGGCCCACGACGCCTACCCGAAGTTCTTCGCCTATGGTGATGCCGAGGCGTACCGCACCGAACTGGAGCGCCTGCGCCGGGACTACGCGGAGCTGCGCGCTACCCTGGACAAGCGTTGATACGCAGGTCCGGCCTTGCCGCGGACCTTGATTTGGTGCCGCCCGCCACCCACGTTGGCCGGGAGCCCAGGTCACAGCGCTGGCCGCTGTGGCCGTCCGCCCTTACCATTGCCCCCTTTGCCTCGGGCCGCTGCCCGCAGACACCTCGCACACACCGGAGTACCCATGTCCCAGCTTACCCAAGAACACGTTCAAGCCGCCATCAAGGGCTACATCGAGCCCCACCTGGAGCGCGACCTGGTCAGCGCCGGGGCCATCAAGGGCATCGAGATCGAGGGTGGGCAGGTCAAGGTCAAGGTGGTCGTGGGCTTCCCGGCCAAGGGCGCGGTGGATGCCATAGCGGCGGGGGTGCGGGAGCAGGTGGCCGCCATGCCTGGGGTGACCGACGTGGCCGTGGACGTGTCCTGGAAGATCGAGGCCCATTCGGTCCAGAAGGCCCTGAAGCCTATCGATAGCGTCAAGAACATCATCGCCGTGGCCTCCGGCAAGGGCGGGGTGGGCAAGTCCACCACCGCCGTGAACCTGGCCCTGGCCCTGTCGGTTGAGGGGGCCAAGGTCGGCATCCTGGACGCCGACATCTATGGCCCCTCCCAGCCGCGCATGCTGGGCATCACCGGCAAGCCGGAGTCGGTGGACGGCAAGTCCCTGGAGCCCATGCACAGCTACCACCTCCAGGCCATGTCCATCGGCTTCCTGATCGACGAGGAGACGCCCATGATCTGGCGTGGCCCCATGGTCACCCAGGCCCTGGAGCAGCTCCTCAACGACACCAACTGGTCGGACCTGGACTATCTGGTGATCGACCTGCCGCCGGGCACCGGTGACACCCAGTTGACCCTGGCCCAGAAGGTGCCGGTGTCCGGGGCCATCATCGTCACCACGCCCCAGGACATAGCCCTGCTGGACGCCCGCAAGGGGCTGAAGATGTTCCAAAAGGTGGAGGTCCCGGTGCTGGGCATCGTGGAGAACATGTCCATCCACATCTGCTCCAAGTGCGGCCATGAGGAGCACATCTTCGGCTCCGGCGGCGGTCAGAGCATGTCCGACCAGTACGGCGTGGACCTGCTGGGCTCCCTGCCCCTGGACATTGCCATCCGCGTGGAGACCGACAGCGGCAAGCCCACCGTGGTCGCCCAGCCGGACTCGCGCATCACCGAGATCTACCGGGAGATCGCCCGCAAGACCGCGGCCAAGCTGTCCCTCAAGGCCAAGGACTACGCGGCCAAGTTCCCGCGCATCGTGATCCAGAACAACTGATCGCAAGGCCCCGGGGTAGGGGGCCGGCGCGGATCCAGGCCCCGGTGACCCCGGGGCCTTTTCTTTAGGCTCTGTCTGCATTAGCTGTTGGGGATGGCCAAGTCATTGAAGTGGC
>DYRB01000183.1 GCA_020718945.1 Lamprocystis purpurea
GCTCCCACGGTCGGCCTCCCGGTCGAACCAACACCTAATGCAGACATAGCCTTTTATTTGGGGGGAATGGATATTGAGGGCGGTCCGCACAGCGGACCCTACGCGGGGCCGCAGTGCGAACCGCGGGTCCGTGTCCCCGTAGGGTCCGCTGCGCGGACCAGGGTCATTTCCAAATCGGCAGGGCTGTGGTCTGGGGCCAGGGCTTCGGTCCACACAGCGGACCTACGGGGCTGGCCGACCGGAGACCAGCGCTCCCACCCCGGGACCCTTGTCATCCTGCCGGTGGCAGCCTATCTACAGGGCCGAGGTGGGATAGGGCCCCAGGTCCCAACGGTCCTCGTTGCCGCGCTGCCAGACCATGCGGTGGAGCTGGGTCAGGGAGTATTGGTCGCCCGCCAGGGCATTGCGCTCCTGCCGGCTCAGGGCCTCGGGGCCCTGGGCCAGGCAGCGCAGGCGCAGCTCCGCCAGAGCGGCGGCGGTGGCCGGGGGGTGGCGGCGATGGCGTGCCAGGGCGGCGTGCAGGCGGTTACGGCGCGGGTCTACCACAGCCTGCTCGAAGGCCTTGCCATGGGGGGTCTGGTCGGCCCCGGTCAGCCAGTCGGACTGCTGGACGCTCTTCAAGACCTCCGGCGGATCGACCTCCTCAGGGGTGAGCAGCAGGCCCCGGGCGCGCAGCCAGGCACCGATCTGGGCGTCGCTCAACAGCACCGAGATGGCCGGACCGAGCAGGAGCGGGACGGACACCGGCAGGGTCCAGAGGACGAAGTTGCCGCCGATCCAGATGGACACGCCGATCCAGATCAGGGCCATGAGGGTCCCGGTGCCGTGCTGGTACCAGGCCTCGGACCAACTGGTGCGGCCGTCATCGCGGCGCTGACCGGCCCAGCTCACCTTCCAGCCGAGCAGGGCCCCCAGTACCGAGACGCTGTGACTGAACATGCGCATGGGGGCCAGGAATACGGACATGACCGATTCCAGCAGGATACCGCCGATGACACTGCGCACCCCGCCGAAGCCGCGCCGGTCCTTGCGGTCCATGAGGACCAGCAGGCCGCTGAGGATCTTGGGGGTGAACAGCAGGAACAGGGTCGAGATGAGCAGCAGGAAGGCCGAGTCCGGGTGCCACTCAGGCCACACCGGATAGGGGTTGTAGGGCTCCGGGAAATAGTTGACGTCGCCGTGGCGGATCTGGGCGTATTCCACGGTGCCGAGCACCAGGAACAGCAGCCACAGGGGCGAGGAGACGTAGCTCATGACCCCCTTGGCGAAGCTCAGGCGGTGGACGAAGCGTAGCCCGGGCAGGAACAGCAGGCGCAGGTGCTGGAGGTTGCCCTCGGCCCAGCGGCGGTCGCGCTTGAGGTCGTCCACCAGGCTCGGCGGGGTCTCCTCGTAGCTCCCTGCCATCCTGGGCATGATCCAGATCTCGTGGCCGGCACGCCCGAGCAGGGCCGCCTCGACGAAGTCGTGGCTGAGTATGCCCCCGGTCAGGGGGCCTAGGCCGCGCAGCTTCGGAAGCGCGCAATGGCGCACGAAGGGCTCGATGCGCAGTATGGCGTTGTGGCCCCAGAAGGTGGCATCGCCCATCTGGGTGCGCGCCAGGCCGCGCAGGAACAGCGGGCCGTACATGCGGTTGGCGAACTGCTGGATGCGGGCATAGAAGGTCTGGCCATCGATGACCCGGGGGGCGGTCTGCAACAGGGCGACCTCGCCGTGGCGCTCCATGGTCTGGACCATGGCCACCAGGGTCTCGCCGTCCATGAGGCTGTCGGCGTCCAGCACGATCATGTAGCGGAAGCCCTTGCCCCAGCGGCGCAGGAAGTCGGCCACGTTGCCGCTCTTGCGGTTGAGGTTCAGGGTGCGGCGGCGGTAGCGCAGCCGGCCCCGGGCCCCCAGGCGGCGGCACAGGCGCTGCCAGGCCTCCTGTTCGCGCAGCCAGACCTCCGGGTCGCGGGAGTCCGACAGGATGAAGAACTCGAATGCCTCCAGGTGTCCGGTGGCGGCCACGGACTGGAATATGGCCTCGATCCCGGCGGCCACCCGTACCACTTCCTCGTGGTAGATGGGGATCAGCACCGCGGTCTTGCCCAGGGGGGTGGCGGCCAGTGCCTCGGGGCTGTCCCAAGCGGAGATGTGTACCGGGTCGCCGCCCCTCAGCCGGTCCCAGAGACCGAACATGCCTGTCCAGAAGCCCGCCGACACCCAGGCGAACAGCAGGCCGAAGACCCCTGCGGTGGCCAGTTCCAGGGGCTTGTCGCCGTGGTAGGGCAGCAGCCATAGGGCGTAATGGGTGGCCAGGGCGGTCTGGATCAGGACCATACTCAGGCCGAACCCGCGCCGGAAGTGGGCGTGGGCCCGCCAGTTGGCGTAGCGCTTGCTCATGATGGGGACTTCGTCGGGATACGGGCTATGACCCGGCGGTGGCGCCAGGGACCGCGCCCGGCGCGCCGCTCCGGGGCCATGGTCTGGCGGCAGGGGCTTGGGTGGGCGAACTCGGCCAGGTGGGCCAGATCGTCGCAGGGGCCGGCGGCGGTCTGGGTCTCCCGGTGCTGGGCGAGCCAGGTGCTCAGGGCGTCCATGGCCGCTGGGGTCAGGTGTCCGCCCTCGGCCAGGGTGGACTCCATGGCCCGGTCCAGCAGTTCCAGGGTGATGCGCCCGCGCTCGCAGGCCTCCACCCCGAGCATCTCCAGGTAACGCCAGATGCGGTTGCAGGCCCTGGGCAGGTCGTCGGGACAGGCCCGCGGGACCTGAGTATCACCGACCCTGTCAGTGTCCACCTCAGGGCCTCTCGACCCTGTAGGTCCAGGTCTCGGTGAGGCTGGCGTTGTCCTTTTTGAGGAAGGCGCGCATCTCCAGGGGCTTGTCCTTGGGCGGCCTGACCAGCAGGGACAGGCGCCAGCCCTTGTTCTCCGGCACCGGGAAGACGGTCTGATGGATCAGTTCGGCCCCCTCGCTGACATTGACCACGGCGGTGACCGGGGCGTTGGCCGGCAGGTCGGGCAGGTCGCCCCCGGTAAAGTCCGCCAGGACCCGTACCGTGCCCTCCACGTTGCCGCCGCCGATCACATCGCCGGCGCCCACATAGGTGGCACTGGCAAAGCCGCCGCTGTGGGTTGGGGTGCGGGCGCCGCCGATCTGTACCTCGTAGGCGAGGTCGATGCGGGTGCCCGGCTTCACCGGCTCCTTGGGGGTCCAGAAGGCGACGATGTTGTCGTTGCTCTCTGCGTCGGTGGGGATCTCCACCAGGATGACATGGCCTTCGCCCCAGTCGCCCTTGGGGACTATCCAGGCGTTGGGCCGGTTCTGGTAGTGGGCCTCCGGGTCCTCGTAGCTGGAGAAGCGCCGGTCGCGCTGGATCAGCCCGAAGCCGCGCGGGTTGGTCACGGCAAAGTAGCTGTGGCTCAGGCGCTTGGGGTTGGCGATGGGACGCCAGACGAGCTCGCCGGTGCCAGTCTCAATGGCCAAACCATCGGAGTCGTGGACCTCTGGGCGCCAGTGACCGACGGGTCTGTCGGTGTTCTCGCCGTGGTAGAACATGCTGGTCAAGGGGGCCAGACCGACCTGATCCACCGCCTTGCGGAAGAACAGGCTGGCCTCGACCTGCATGACCAGGGGTTCGCCCGGGGTGGCCACGAAGCGGTAGGCCCCGGTGACGCTCTTGCTGTCCAGCAGGCCGTAGAAGGTCATCTGGGTGGCGTCCGGGGCCGGCTTGACCAGCCAGAAGCGGCGGAACAGGGGGAACTCCTCGCCCACCGGCAGCCCGGTGTTGAGCGCCAGGCCACGCCCGGACAGGCCGAAGCTCTCTTCGGTCCCGACCCCACGGAAATAGCTGGCCCCGGCGAAGCTCAGGAACTGGTTCTGGACATCCGGGGCGGTGAGCGGGAAGGTGAGGTTGATGCCCGCGTAGCCCAGGTCGTTGGGGATGTCCTGGGCCAGCTTGGGCGGGTAGTCGAACCAGGACTTCTCGAAGGCCAGCGGGGTCACGGTCTCACCGTCCACCACCAGCACGTCCACCGCGTTGCGGAAGAAGAGCCCGGGGTGGAAGAACATCATCTGAAACTTGGACCCGTCGCCGCGCCACAGGCTCTGGTCCGGCCGGAAGCGGATGGACTGGAACTGGTCGTAGGGCATGTTGACCAGCAGTTCCGGGACCGGGGCGGGCGGGTCGAAGGGCTTGGCGGCCAGGGCCTCGGCCTCTTGGATCACGTTTGCCAGGGCGAACTCCGCCTGCGCCGGGGCGCCGAACAGCAGGAGCGAGACCGCAAGGGGGGCGAGGGACGGGCGCAGCGACTGCATGGGGACCTCGAGTCAGGGGGATCGCCGGGGCTTGTGCCGGGACACGCCAAGGGTGTGGAAGCGCAGGGCCGGCACCAGGGGGCACAGGCCCCAACGACAGCGGCGGCCGGATGCGGCCCTATGCGACTGGACCTGCGGGAAGGCCGCCCCGGCCGCACGCGGTGCGGGGCAAGGCCAGGCCAAGCCTGAACCGGGCCTAGTATAAGGAAACCCTTAAGGGGCGCAAGTCGCCGGGTCCGGCCCCAGGCCGGCCGGCGGCGCCCCAGCAATTTCAAATTTGGCGGCTAGATCGGTGCCCGTGGGAGCGGCGCCTCGCCGCGACCCAGTAGTTTGGTGGCCACCGGGCTCGCTGCGCCTCGCCCGGTCGCGCCGAGGCGGCGCTCCCACGGTGCTTCTGGACGCGATGTTGAACATTGGGCTCAAATTTGGAATTGCCGGCGGCGCCCGGCGGCGGCCCAGGGCGGGGGCGACTCGTGTAAAATCCGCCCACTCAACGGGAGGCCCTATCCATGTCCGACGACAACACCACCCACTTCGGCTTCCGCAAGGTCCCGGTCGAGGAGAAGGCCAGCCACGTCAAGGCGGTGTTCGATTCCGTCGCCTCCCGCTACGACGTCATGAATGACCTTATGTCGCTGGGCATCCATCGCCTGTGGAAGCGCCAGGCGGTGGCCCTGGCCGGGGTGCGGCGGGGCCAGCGGGTCCTGGACCTGGCCGCCGGGACCGGCGACCTGGCCCAGCGCTTTTCCGGCATCGTCGGGCCGGAGGGCGAGGTGGTCATGTCCGACATCAACGCCGCCATGCTGGGCCAGGGGCGCTCGCGCCTGACCGATCTGGGCCTGGTGGGCAATCTGCATTACACCCTGGCCAACGCCGAGGCCCTGCCCCTGGCGAGCGACCGCTTCGACTGCGTCACCATCGGTTTTGGGCTGCGCAACCTGACCCACAAGCAGCGCGCCCTGGACGAGATGTACCGGGTCCTGCGCCCGGGCGGTCGGGCCCTGATCCTGGAGTTCTCCCACCCCACCAGCACCGTCCTGCAGAAGGTCTACGACCTGTATTCCTTCAACGTCCTGCCAACCCTGGGCAAGCTGGTGGCCGACGATGCCGACAGCTACCGCTACCTGGCCGAGTCCATCCGCATGCACCCGGACCAGGAGACCCTGAGCGCCATGATGGAGGCCGCCGGTTTCGAGCGCTGCGACTGGTTCAACCTCACCGGCGGCATAGTCGCCATACACCGCGGGTTCAAGCTGTGAGCACGCCGCCCCTTGTCATCCCGGACGCCGCCCTGGCGGCCCTGGAGGCGGTGCTCAACCGCTACATCGCCCTGGACCCGGAGGGTGCCGCGCGCCTGGCCCGGCTCCAGGGGCGGTTGATCTGTATCGAACTGGAGGGCTTCGGGGCCCGTATCTACGTGCTCCCGGGGGCCTCGGACCTACAACTCTTCGGTGCCTACGAGGGCGAACCGGACTGCCTGATGCGCGGCTCCCCCCTGGCCCTGGCGCGCATGGGCCTGGCGGAGCGCAAGGAGGACGGGCTCTTCGCCGGGGAGGTGCAGGTCGAGGGCGACACCGGCCTGGCCCAGGAATTCGGCGCCTTCCTATCCGGGCTGTCGGTGGACTGGGAGGAGCAGTTCTCCCGCCTGGTCGGCGACCCGGTGGCCCATGGGGTCGGCGAGGGGCTGCGCTCGGCGGGGCGCTGGGGACGGGCGTCCGCCGACACCCTGACCCAGGACCTTAAAGAGTATCTCCAGGAAGAGGCGCGCATCCTGCCCACCCAATACGAGGTCCAGACCTTCCTCGACCGGGTGGACACAGTGCGCGACGACGTGGAGCGCCTGGCCGCGCGCATCGAGCGGCTGGCGCAGAAAGGCGTCCGCAAATGAACGCAAATGAACGCTAATAAGCGGCTGTACGAGCGCCCCCAATCGGTGTCCAGGCGCGCCGCACTGATCGGATAACCCAATGACATATTTGCGTCTATTTGCGTTCATTTGCGGCCGAACAAGATGATCCGTGTCCGCGATGCCCTGCGTCTGTTCCATATCAATTGGGTCCTGCTGCGTCACGGCC
>DYRB01000184.1 GCA_020718945.1 Lamprocystis purpurea
TTGCCTCGTAACACCGCTCGGCGGTGTTACGCGCCCGAAGGCGCTCTGCGCCACGGCCGGGCGCGGAGCGCCGAATCATGGGCGACACCGCGGAGCGGTGTCACCAGGCCGAAGACAGGGCGGTGTCGCCAGGCCATCCGAGCAGGGCGGTGGCCTAGATCTCCGGCCAGCGGCCGGCGCTCAACGCCTCCAGATAGTGCAGGATCAGGTCCTGGGTGCGGAAGCTGCCATGGGCCTTCTCGTCCTGCTCGCGCACTATGGGGAAGGTCGAAAGGATGTAGCGGGCGTCGTCGGCGCTCAGGCCGTACAGGAGGAAAAACAGGGCGTCGAGCCGCGCCATGCGCCGGGCGCGGTCCTCCGCATCCCAGAGGAAGGGCGGCTTGACGCTGCCGTCCGCGTCCACATGGCCCAGGTCGCGGGCGAAGGGGGCCAGGTCGTGGGCGGTGTAGGACAGGGCCAGTACCTCGGCGCGGACCCGGTCGCCGATCCGGGTGCCGTCGAGGTCAGAGTCGAAGGCGGCTGGGGAAATGACCGGGAGCTGTTCGAGGATGTACCAGTTGAGGTGCTGCCCCTGGACCTTCTGCCGGGCGAGGAAGTCGAAGGCGAAGCTGTTGAGGTTGGCCAGGAGCAGGGCGGCATCCCGCGGCGCCATCACCAGTAACGGCAGGGTGTTGCCGAAGGCCGCCGCGGGCAGGAGTGCCGCGATCATGGTGCGGACATTGGTCGGGGCCGTGACGTCCTTGAAGGCCAGGACGGCGGCGGGGAGGTCGAACCCGGCGGTCTCCGCCGCCGACACCCAGAACTGGGGTCTGGCATAGCGATCCGGTTGTTGCTTGATCCCGTCCGGGATGGCGGCTTGCTGGGCCGCTCTGTGCAGGTTGTTGGCGTTGACCACCACGTCGGCGGCGCGGTGGTCGTAGCGTTGCACCATCTTGCCCTCGTACAGGGGCAGGGCCTGGGCCTCGCCCTTCACCCACCGGTTCAGGGCCCCCGGTCGAAACCCCTGCCGCTCCAGCTCAGGGCCGGTGAGGAAGTGGCGGGAGTCGTTGGTCATGTGGAACATGGTCACATAGCGCAGCGGCCAGGCCCGGCGGGGGCCATCCTCCCCCGCGGGAGGACCTTCCGGTAGGTCGGGCTTCAGCCCGACAGCGGCGGCCGATGCGGGTATGAACGGTCGGGCTAAAGCCCAACCTACGGGGCTGCGGTCCACCAGCACCGGGTGGCTGCGATAGATCTTGAGGGTGATGTCGGCGTCCCGCCGGGTGCGGAAGACCGGGGCGGCCCCGGTGTTGGGGTTGACCAGGGTGAAGTCCTGGGCCCGCAGGTGCAGGACGCGCTCTGGGTCGGCCAGCTCCGCCAGGTCGTGGAGGTAGAAGGCGCAACGGCTAGCCGGGAAGCGGCGTGTCAGGCCGCCGAAGACCAGGGTGCAAAACTTGAAACTGGCGTGAACATCCGGGAAGAAGACCTTCTTGTTCTCGAAGTCGTAGAGGGCGGCCAGGCGGCAGCCTGCCGCCCCCTCACCCTCGGCCGCCGCTCCCTGCGCGGCTCTACCTCCTCCGTCCCTGGAGTCGCCGGCCCCTCCCCCAGGGGGGGAGGGGAGAAGACCCTCACCCCCGGCCCCTCCCCCAAAGGGGGAGGGGAGAAGACCCTCACCCCCGGCCCCTCCCCCAAAGGGGGAGGGGAGGGGAGCGGTCAGGGTGCGGAAGAAGGCGGCGGCCCCCTTGTCGGCGGCGATGCCCGAGGGGACCAGCAGGCCGACGATGCCCCCAGGGCGCACCAGGGCCTGGGCACGTTCGACGAACAGGCTGTAGAGGTTGATGTCCCCTGCGGACAGGAGGGGGTAGTCGCCGCAGGTGCGGCTGATCCGGGCCGCCGTCTCCGCCACCTCGCTGGCTGCGGAGTACTCCCGCCAGAGCGGGCTGTCCTGGGCCTTCTCGGCGGCGATCAGGCGCTTGCGGTCGGCGGCGCGGGCCTGGAGGGCGATGCTGGGCCGGCGCTCGGCGAACCACTCGACCTCCTGCAATTTCATGCGATCCCAGGGCGGATTGCCGATGACGGCGTCGAAGCCGCTGCCCTCACCCCCGGCCCCTCTCCCAAAGGGAGAAGGATGAGCCGAAAAGACGGTGGGAAAGGCGAGCTCCCAGTGCAGCCAGCCGTCACGGACCGCACGTTGCAAGGCCTGCTGCACCATGGCATGGGCCTTGCCCTGGCGGTCGCCGAACAGCTTGATCCCGGACTTGCCCAGCAGGTCCATGGCCTCCAGGATGTCCGCGCCGTATTCCTGGTTGAGCAGGCCGACCCAGGCCTGTGCGTAGTCGGCGGCCTCGGCCTTGGTGGCCCAGCGCATGGCCTGGAGCAGGTCCAGGGTGCACCACAGGGGGCGCAGGGCTTGCGTGGCGGTTTCCATCAGGGCCCGGGAGTGGTCGGCCTCGGCGATGTCGATGTCGGTGAGGTCGCCGATGGCGTCCATGGTCATGCGGGCGCTCTCTACCCGGCGCTGATCGCCCTGGTGCAGGAGGGTCCCGGGGAGCCTGGCGAGGGCCTCGCCGATGTGCCGGATCTGGCCGCCGAACAGGGAATCGCCCCGGCGCAGGTGGTGGTCGAGGAAGGACAGGGGCGCGCCGACGGTGAAGGTGTGCAGCCACAGGGCGACCTTGGCCAGCTCCACCGCCATGGGGTTCTTGTCCACGCCGAAGATGACGCGCTTCAAGATCATGCGCCGCACCAGGTGGCGGTCGTCGAGCTGGCGGGGGTCCAGGGTCCAGCCGTGTTCGTAGCCGACCTTCCGGATGCGGCGACGGATGTCGGCGATGCGCGCCACCAGGGGGGAGACCCAGGGGCGCCCCTGCTCCACCAGATGGGCGGCGAAGCCACAGGCGTTCACCGCCTCGGCGCTGACCTGGGCGGCCTCCAGGACCCGGTCCGCCAGCCAGTCCACCAAGGCGACCAGAAAATGCCCGCTGCCCATGGCGGGGTCGCACACCTTCAGGGCCAGAAAGGCAGTCGCGGGGTCCTGTTGTTCGAGGGCATCCCACTGGGGCGGGTTGAGGCTGGCCCGCTTGCGCAGGCCCTTGAGGAGGTCATCGAAGCCCTGTTGCCGCTCGGCCACCAGGCGCCCCAGGGTCTCGTCCAGGATCAGGCGGACCAGGGCGTCGTGGGTGTAGTAGCTGCCGGACCCCTTGCGTGCGAAACCGGCCTTGGTGACCACCAGGCCGGCCGCGGTCGCCTCCAGCCGGTATTCGAGCAAGCGCTCGTAGATCCCGCCCAGGTGGGCGACGGAGAGGTCGCGGTAATTGATCCGGGGCCTAAGGAGGTCTTCCACCCGTCGCGACAGGGCGTCGATGAGGGGCGCGAGCTGGGCGTCGGCGACCTGGGTGCGCCCCAGCAGCGGGGAGCGGCCGGTGACGAAGAGGCCGCCGTTGTAGGCGGGCATGCCCACGGCGTCGTCGCCGTCGCAGACCAGCCGGAACAGGTTGGTCAGGGCGTCCCAATAGCGGGTCGAACGGGTCGAGAGGACCTGGCCGGCGTCGCGCGCCTTGGCGATGGCCTCGCGCAGTTCGGACAGGCTGTAGGGGGCGTAGCGCCCATCCATGACCGGCAGGAGGCGCCGGTCCTCGGCGTAGAAGAGGAACAACAGCCGGTAGAGCAGGATCAGGGCCGCCTCGCCCAAGGCCTCCAGGTAGGCGTCGGTAAAGATGCCCTCCGGGGTCCGGAGCGCCTCGGGATCACCCTCGGCCAGGGCGGCGCACAGGCTGGGGAATACCTCGGTGAAGACCCGGGTGCCCAACTGGTCCGAGACCGTCTCCTCGTAGGACCTGGCCTCGGACAGGGCGATGGCATGGAAGCTGCGGCGCTGGCTATCCCAATCTTGCGGATTGAAGGCGGCCCGCCCGAAGAGCAACAGGAACAGCTTGAGGCCATGGCGCGGTTCGTAGCCGTCGAGTTCCGGCTCGACCCCGGGCACACCGAGCGCCCCGGCCAGGTCGATCTCGAAGAAGTCCTCGGCGCGGGATCGGGCCTCCTGCCAGTACAGGCGCCAGACCGCGCCGTTGCTGAGCATGCCCCACTTCACCGAGCGATCACTCATGACATCGGCGCGGGACAGGTAGCGCAGCATCTGGGACGAGGGGGCGCCGAAGTCGCGCACCTTACGGTTGCCCGTCGCGCTGTCCTCGCTGCGGTCCAGGGCGCGCAGCCAGCGCTTGGCCTCCATCAGCGCAATGCCGAGGCGGGCGCGGGCGCTGTCCGGGACCTTATAGGCGCGTTCTCTGGCGGCCCGGTCGGCGAAGAGCAGGAAGTCCGGTACGTCCTCCCGCCCGGACAGGGACAGGTTGACCTGGGAGATCCAGGCCCCCTCCCAGCCCAGGAGGTCGAGCACCGGGGCGATCAGGGCGTCCTCGGTCTGCGCCTCGTTGAGGGCGGAGTCGGCGGCGAAGGTCGCGTATTGGGCCTTGAGCCGGGCGATGAAGGCGTCCAGGTCGGCGTCGGAGAGGGCGCGCCAGGCATCGGTTTCGCAGATGCCGCGCAGGAGGAAGTCCGTGGTGAAGAGCTGCCCTTGCATGAAGCGCCTGTGCCGGTGGAAGGTTTGACGAGTGGACTGGTCGGGCTGCGCGGGGCGGCGGCATCACCAGGTCCGGCGTCTCGAACGGGGCCGTGTGTGCCGGGTACCGACCCAAGCAGGTTGCCCGAGTGCCGGCATCATAGCCTGTCGGCCGGTCGTCGCGGGCGAGCCCTGCGGGGCTGCGCGCAGCGGCCAAGACCCGTTGGGGAGTTCCGGGGACAGGGAGTTCCGGGGACCAGGGAGTTCCGGGGACAGAGGGAGTTCCGGGGACAGGTTACTTAATTCCCCGAGCCGCGCAGGATACCTAAGGCGGAGAGGCCAAAGAACACCCGCGGCAATCGGGGCGCAGTTGCCCTCGCAACACCCCTCGGCGGAGTTACGCACCTCTTGGCGCCCTGCGCCATGGGCGGGGGAGCCGACCACTCAAACCTCAGGAGCCCAGGCATGGCCGAACTGAACCCCATAGTCCGCGAGATCGTCGCTGCCACAGTCGCAGCCGTCGAACCCGAGCGTATCGTCCTGTTCGGGTCCCGCGCCCGGGGGGACGAGCGGCCGGGGTCGGACCTGGACCTGCTGGTGGTCGCGGGGGCGCCCTTCACGGCTGCGCACAGTCGGCAAGACGCCTTGAGGCGAATACGGCGTGCCTTGGGCGGGGTGCGCATCCCCGTGGACATACTGCTCTATACGCCCGCCGAGGTGGATGCCTGGCGTGATTCTCCAAACCATGTGATTGCACGGTCCCTGAGGGAGGGGGTCACTGCCTATGAAAGACCCTAAGCACGCGCGGTTGATGCTGGACATGGCGGCGGCGGATGTCCAGGCCGTCCGCAACATGGCCGACCCGGGGCGGTTCGCCGACTCGGTATTCGGGTTTCATTGCCAACATGATCGAAACGGCCTGATGGCGGATCGAGGTGCGGGATGGTCATAGCTGCCGAGGGGCCGATCCGAGCCAACTGGTCCAGGGCCTCGCCGATGATCTCAAACTGTCGTTCGCAGGCCGGCCAGCCAGGGGTCACTTCTTGCCGTAGGCGCCGTCGTGGTCGGTATGCAGGGCAATGAAGCGGACGTGGTCGCCGTCCCGCTGGACCACGGCGCGGCTACTGCGAGACAGACGGACGGTGAACTTGCCCGGTGCGCCCTTGATCTGCTCCCACTTGAGCCCCGGGTCTCGGTAGACCGCAGCCCAGTCGAGGGTCCGCAGTTTGCGCAGGGTCGTGAGGACCAGTCGTACCTCGCTGGGTTCCAGTGCCAGCAGGTCGTCTTGGAAGGCGGGCAGGTTCAGGTCCAGCAGGACCTTGGCGGTCATTCCCCGGCTTCCAGCTTGGCGGCCAGTTCGTCCAGGTCGGTCTCCCGCGGCGGGTTCTCGGCCATCCATGCCACGGCCTGGGCCAGGCGCTCGCGCATCTCCGGCGTATGGAGCCAGGCTTCGGTCTCGGGGACGACGCGCATGGGTCTGAGGAGGATGCCGCCGTCCGGCTGGGTCTCGACCTCGAAGTAACGGCCAGCGTATTGCTTGCCCAGGGAAAGCTGGCCGCTGGTGCCTACCATCTTGAGCATGGGTGACTCCATGAAATTGGTGAATTCATGGGGCATGATAGAGGCGCTTAGGGCGATGGGCAAGGCGCGGGCGCGGCATGTCCGTCTCAGCTAACCGGCGGGGTACCGTCCTTTGCCTCGGTCCCGGCATCCTGCCGGGACGACGGCTTTGGTGGCTAGCTTCCATTCCATCACTCCGATGGCGACCGCCAGAGTACGGGGCCATGGAAGACCTCGTTGCGACCTCGGCCGAGGT
>DYRB01000185.1 GCA_020718945.1 Lamprocystis purpurea
CGAGGCGCCGCTCCCACGGGCACCGATCTAGCCGCCAAATTTGGAATTGCTGACCGGCTGCGGTGCCTGGGGCGGTGCCGACGCTCCTCAGAGGAAGCGTCGCAGGATCTCCTGGGTCTCGTCTGCGGGGATGCGCGGCCCCAGACTGGTGACCAGCTTGGCAGCGGCGGCCGAGGCCAGGGCACCGGACCGGGCGTGCTCCCAGCCCTGGGTCCGGCCGTAGAGGAAGGCCCCGGCAAACATGTCACCGGCGCCGACCGTGTCCACCGCCTGCACCTTGACCGCGGCGATGTCGTGCATGGCCTGGCCGTCCCAGATCAGGGCCCCCTTGGGGCCGCGGGTGATGGCGAACTCCCGGGCAATGGTCTTGAGGTAGGCCAGGGCGGCGTCGAGGTCCTGGCTGCCGGCCATGCCCATGGCCTCGGCCTCGTTGGCGAACAGCAGGTCCACCCCGCCGCCGATCATCTCCAGCAGCCCGGCCTTGAAGTAGGCGACCATGTTGGGATCGGACAGGGAGATGGCCGTCTTGACCCCGGCCTTGCGGGCCAGGTCCCGGCCGGCGACAACGGCGGCGCGGGCGCTGTCGGAGGTGACCAGATAGCCCTCCATGTAGAAGTAGTCGCTGTCGGTTACCGCTTCGGGGACCAGTTCCCCGGCGGATAGGCCGCCGCTGATGCCGAGGAAGGTCACCATGGTGCGGTCCGAGTCTGGGGTGACCAGGACCACGCAGCGACCGGTATGGCCATCCTCACGCTCGCCGTGGCGGTTGGTGTCCACGCCGCTGGCAATCAGGTCGTCGAGGTAGAAATGACCCAGGGGGTCGTTGGCGACCTTGCAGGAGTAAAAGCCCTTGCCGCCGAACTGGCTGAGGGCGATCACCGAGTTGGCCGCCGACCCACCTGATCCCTTGACATGGTGGCGTTCGGCCAGGTGGGCCATGATCTCGGTCTGGTGGGCCTCGTCCACCAGGGTCATCACGCCCTTGTCGATGCGTAGCGCCGTCAGGTCCTCGGGCTCGACCTCATACTCCATGTCGACCAGGGCGTTACCGATACCGTAGACGTGATACTTGGCCATGAGGGCTCCTATGCTGGGGGCGCGTAAAAAAGCCGCCAGTATACCGAACAGTTTCGGGTTTTCTGTTTTTAGTTTTTCGTAAGACACTGGCTAAGCAACTAAAAACTGGAAACGAAAAACTGAGGACCGAGTCCCCATGCGTATATAGACCTGACGGGTCCTATGCTAACGCCCCAGTTCCGCGCTCAGGGCCTTGATGACGCGCCCGAGTTCCTCCCGGGCCAGGCCGACCAGGGGCCCGGCCCCCTGGGTGTGACCGGCCCGGCCGAGCCCCTCCATCTCCCCGGCCAGCCCCGCCAGGCGGGCCCCGCCGATGTTGGCCGAACTGGACTTGAGGGAGTGGGCGGCCATGTGCAGGGCGGCGGCGTCGTTGTTGAGGATGGCCTGTTCGGCCCGGGTCAGGAGCTTGGGGGCCTCGCGCAGATAGACATCGAGCAGGGCGGTGAACCCCTCGTCCATGATCTCCCGCAGGGTGGCCAGGGTCTCGTGATCCACCGGCAAGTCGGCATCCCCTGGGGCGCCGACGGCGGGGACCACCGTGCCCTCGCGGCGCTGGAGCCAGCGGGCCAGGGTCTCATAGAGGGCACGCAAGCTCACCGGCTTGGGGATGTAGTCGTCCATGTCCGCCGCCAGGCACAGCTCCCGGTCGCCCTGCATGGCGTTGGCGGTCATGGCGATGACCGGGGTGCGGGCTATGGAGTAGGCGGATTCGCGCAGACGCAGGGTGCGGGTGGCATCGAAGCCGTCCAGGACCGGCATCTGGCAGTCCATGAGGATCAGGTCGAAGCCGCGGGTCTCCAAGGTGTCGAGCACCGCCTGGCCGTTGTCCACCACGTCCACCCGGATGCCGAGCTTGAGCAGCATGCCCACCGCCACCTGTTGGTTGACCAGGTTGTCCTCCGCCAGGAGCAGGTGGCCGCGCAACTGGCCTAGGGTTTCGCGGCGGGCGAGGCGGGTGTCCGGCCTGGGCATCTGGAGACCGGTCATCTCCAGCAGGATGTCATGGACCACGGAGCGGCGCAGGGGCTTGGTGACCGAGTACTCGATGCCCATGGACTGGGCCACGTCGGGGTCGGAGCCCGCCGAGGTGATCAGCACCAGGCGGGTCCCGGCCAGTCCCGGATCGGCCTTGATCTGGGTGGCCAGGGTGATGCCGTCCATGCGCGGCATCTGCATGTCGAGCAGGGCTATGGTGTAGGGGCGGCCCTCGGCGGCGGCGGTATAGAGCTGGCCCAGGGCCTGGAAACCGTCCTCGGCGATGCTGTAGTCGATGCCCCAGTCGCTCAAGTAGTGGGCGAGGATGGTGCGGTTGGTCTCGTTGTCGTCCACCGCCAAGACGCGCTCGCCGCTCAGCTCAGGGCCCCCGTCGCGCTGGGCCTCGCCGCCGTTCTGGATGGCCAAGGGCAGGGTGAACCAGAACCGCGACCCCAGCCCCGGGGTGCTGTCGGCGCCGATCTCCCCACCCATCAGAACAACAAGCTGCTTGGAGATGGCCAGGCCCAGCCCGGTCCCGCCGTAGCGCCGGGTGGTGCTGGCGTCGGCCTGGCTGAAGGACTTGAACAGCCGGGAGTACTCCTCCGGGTTGATGCCGATGCCGGTGTCGCGCACCTCGAAGCGCAGCAGCACCTCCTGGTCGCTGTGGTTCTCCACCTCCACCCGGATGGCTACCTCGCCCTGGTCGGTGAACTTGATGGCGTTACCGATGATGTTGGTCAACACCTGGCGCAGCCGGGTCGGGTCGCCCTTCACCGTGGCCGGCAGGTCCGCGGGGACATAGCAGGCCAGTTCCAGGTCCTTTTGCTGGGCGGCGGCGCTGAACAGGGTGGCCACGTCCTCCGCGGTGGCCCGCACATCGAAGGGGATGCTCTCGATGTGCATCTTGCCGGCCTCGATCTTGGAGAAGTCGAGGATGTCGTTGATGACCCCCAGCAGGCTCTCGGCGGAGCCGCGGGCTATGTCCACGTAGCCGAGTTGCTGCTTGCCCAGGTCCGTGTGGGCCAGCATGTCGAGCATCCCGAGTACCCCGTTCATGGGGGTGCGGATCTCGTGGCTCATGTTGGCGACGAACTTGGACTTGGCCTGGGCGGCGTCCACCGCCGCCCGGCGGGCCCGCTCGGCGGCCTCCCGGGCCCGGTGCTCGGCGATGGACAGGCCGATCATCTCCCCGGCCAGCTTGTAGCTCTGCAACAGCAGGGGGTCCTGTTCCTGCCCTGGTGGGGTGAACAGGAGCAACCCGCCGAGGGGCTGGGTCGCGTTGAGGACCGGTACCAGGAGGTGACTGTGGGGCGGCAGGGGCGGCTCCTGGGCGCCGGGGCGGCAGTTGCACTCCAGGCACACTTGAAGACCGCCGGTGGCCAGGACCTGGTCGAGCAGGTCGGGGTCGTGGGTCTCCAGCCAGTCGGGGCCGCCTGGTGGATCGATCAGGGCCTCGGCTGGGTCCGCCAGGACCGTCTGGCTGTGCAGTGGGTCGTCCCCCTCGCCCAGGACCACCAGGACCCCCACCGGCAATCCAGGCACGCTGCCGCAGGTCTGCGCCAGGCAGCGCACCGCCGCCGCCAGGCGCTCGGGCAGGGGCAGGGCGGTATGCAGGTGCTGGGCGACCTCGGCGCGCAGCCGGTTGGCCTGGGCATCGATGGCCTGGTGCTGCTCCCGGGCCACGTCGGCGGAGACGTCCCGCTGCACGGCGATGAAGCCGAGCAGGACCCCGGCCTCGGTGTAGGGGGTGATGGTGGTCTGGGCCCAGTAAAGCTGCCCGCCGGCTAGGGGGTTGCGCCGATTGAGCATGCGCCCGCTCCACAGCCGTCCGGCGAGCAGGGTGGCCCACATGTCCTGGCAGACCTCGATCGGGGTCTGGTCGCTCTTGAAGATGCGCGGGGTCTGGCCGAGGGCCTGGGCCGGGGGCCAGCCGGTGGTGCGGGTGAAGGCGACGTTGAGGTACTCGATGCGCCCCTGGGGGTCGGTGATATAGATGGCGTCGGCGCTGGAGTCCATGGCCAGGGCCAGGCGGCACATGCGCCGCTCCGCCTCGCGGCGCAGGCTCAGATCGCGGAAGGTCAGGCAGAGCCCGGTGACGCCGCCCTGCTCGACGATGGGGAACATGAGCACCGACACCGGCACGCGTCGGCCGTCGGACGCGACCAGGGTGCCCTCGTCGTGGCGGTTGCTGCGCCCGTCGCGCAACCGGCGCAGCAGGGCCTCCGGGGCCAAGGAGCGGCGCTCCGGGGCGCCGTTCTCGCGCAGATGGGAGAACTCGAACACGTCCAGCAGGGGTAGCCCGATGCGCTCGGGCCCCAGGAACTGCTGGGCCGCGGGGTTGGCGGAGACCAGCCGGCCGGCCAGGTCCATGTTGCAGAAACCGTCGCTGAAGGCGTTCATGACCGCCTGCAAACGGTTGCGCTCGGCGGCGACGCGGTCCTTGGTGGTCGCCTCGGCGCGGTCCTGGAGTGCATCCATGGCCCGGGAGGAATCGGCCAGGGCCCCCCGCAGCCCGTCGGCCTCGGCCTCGGTTGAGGTCAGATCATGGTCCAGGCGCACCAGCAGGGCCTGCCAGGCGGCCAGGTCCGTGGGGAGCGCGGTGGGCTCCAGGCCGCAACTGCGAATGTGACGCTCCAGCTTCGGGTTCAGGCTCAAGGGTGCGGCCTCGTTGGGGACCTTGGGTTAGGGGTTGGGGGGTCCGGGCTCGGGCGCCGCGGGGGCGGTCGGCGCCACCGCGGTCGGCCCGGACTGTCATGCGCCAACTAGAAACCAAAAGCCCGGGGCCCGCAACTGCACTGAGCCCCGGGGATGGTACCTTGATCGCCAGCGACCAACCGGCGTCACCGCCATGACCGCGCAGCAGCACTTGACCCTGCCGGCCATCGGCGGGCGGTCCGTTCGGCGGCAATCTGGGTCACCTGGGTACCCTGCAGTTGCGGGCCCGGGCCGGGGAGGTTAGCGAGGCCCTGGCCGCAGCGCTGACCGCCTGTCCTGGCGGGCCCTTGCCGGTGCAGGTCGAGTACATCCGCCCCGGCGCCCGCGGCCGGATGCGCTTAGGCCCCGCGTGGCGGGTCCAGCCCCGGGACGAACTCTTGAAGCGCCTGCGCCAGATGCTGGTGCCGGATGTGGTGCAGGTGATCTATGGCGGGCCGGCGGCGAGCGCGAGGTCCCGGGAGGTGCAGCGGCCGGCGCCGCGGTTGGCGGTGGCGTGGTAGGGCGGGACGCCACCGGCGGGTCCGCGACTTGGCGGCAGGGCGAAGGCCCCGCTGGCCCCAGGCGAACGATATTGGTGCCCTCGCGGTACTGTGCAGCGCAGGTTTCGCGAACGCCATTGGAGACGGGCGTAGGGTCCGCTGTGCGGACCATCCCCGGCCGTGCCCCAGGGGCCGATGTGGGCCTAGGGTCCGCTGTGCGGACCGTTGGTGCCCGTATCCGAGGGGGCGGTGCCGGTTTCGGTCCGCACAGCGGACCCTACGGGGTCGGTGCCGACTGTTCCGTGCCCGCGGTCAAGGAGTCTTTTCTGGTCGCGAAGCTCCGCTTCGCGACCCGATCCTAGGCGCACTGCTTCGCGGTACTGGAGACCGCCCACCGGGCTCTCGAAGCGGAGCTTCGAACTCGGCGTCACGAAGATCGAGCTTCGTGACGAGGGGACAGGGCAGATCTGCTCCCGGTCTCCCGGGAACTACTGGGATTCCTGATGTTGCTCGCTCGCCTTGATCGCATCGAACAATTCCTTTAGATCTGGATCGCCCAGCCATTTCTCACTTTCTTTTGTGTAGTCTCCCCATCCCGTTTCCGCCTGCTGTAGGAATCTGATCATTCCAACCGGACCGAGACTCTGGCTTAGGGCATCTATTCCGACGATCCTTATCTGATCTAATGTCATTGCTTGGCCGATCATGTCAGAGAATCTCCTGGAGCCAAGTTAATGGGTTTGCAACTCGGACGCCAACTGTCGCGCTGTGCTGCGTCGCTTTCTTCACCAGTTTGTCGTCTGTCGACAGCACGATGTCTGCGCCTGCCTTCCTGGCGCAGGCTAAGTGCAGGGCATCGTACGACTTGAACCCCGCTTTCCTGAGCGTCTCAGCGTTCGCGTAAATGTCGTCACCCATCGCGATTTCATGAGTAGCGTGGCTGCACAGCTTTGACAGGCGGTGCTTCCTTTCCGCGCTGGGCGTCTGGGCTACCTCAAACAATACGACGCTGCTGATGATCCACGTCCACTGCTGGGATTCGACGTTCCTCAGGATAGCGATTACAGCTTCCGACTCCAGATGGATGCGGTCC
>DYRB01000186.1 GCA_020718945.1 Lamprocystis purpurea
ACTTTCCCCTGGTCGGCTTCTATGCCAACGGGGAGATCTCCCAGGACCGGCTGTACGGCTATACGGGGGTCTTGACCCTGTTCCTGTGACTGCCGAGGCGCGCTGCCCGCCAGCTAGGGGCCCTCGTCGCCCTGCATGCGGCGGATGATGCCGCTGGTGCTACGGTCCTCCACCAGGGGGACCAGGACCACCCGCCCGCCCCAGGACTTGACCTCGGCGGCCCCCACCACGTCTTGCTCCCGATAGTCCGCCCCCTTGGCCAGGACGTCCGGGCGTAGGGCCAGGATCAGATCCAGGGGGGTGTCGCCATCGAACAGGACCACGGCGTCCACCGAGGCCAGGGCCGCCAGGACCCGAGCGCGGTCGTCCGCGCGGATCAGGGGCCGCTCCGGGCCCTTGAGGGCGCGTACCGAACGGTCGGTGTTGAGCCCCACCACCAGGCGTTGCCCGTAGCGGCGGGCCCGCTCCAGATAGGTCACATGGCCGACGTGGAGCAGGTCGAAGCAGCCGTTGGTGAACACCACCAGCTCCCCGGCGGCGCGCCAGCGACGCACCTGCTCCAGGGTCCCCGCCAGGTCGCGGACCTTGGCCCCCTGCTCCAGGGCCTGCTCGTCGCAGATCGCTGCCAATAGTTCGGCCCTGGTGATGGGGGCCGTGCCCACATGGCCGACCACCACCCCGGCGGCCAGGTTGGCCAGGTGGGCGGTGTCCAGGTGGGAGAGCCCGGCGGCCAGCCCGGCGGCGAAGGTGGCGATGACCGTGTCGCCCGCCCCGGAGACATCGAACACCTCCCGGGCCACGGCGGGTATGTCCCGGCTCCCCTCGGCGGCGATCAGGACCATGCCCTGCTCGCTCAAGGTCAGGGCCAGGAGGTCCAGCCCCAGGTCCTGGCGCAGCCTGGCCCCGGCGGCGATCAGGGCGTCCCGGTCCTGGGGGTCGGTCCCGGTGGCCAGGGCCAGTTCGCCGCGGTTGGGGGTGATGAGGGTCGCGCCCCGGTAGCGGTCGAATCCCTTGCCCTTGGGGTCCACCAGGACCTGGACCCCAGCGGCGCGGGCGGCGGCGATGAGGGCGGCGCAGGTCTCAGGCCCCAGGACACCCTTGGCGTAATCGGACAGCAGCAAGCCGTCGAGCCCGGGGATGCGGGCGCTGACCGCGGCCACCAGCCGGGCCTGGTCGGTCTCGGTCAGGGGCGCGACGCGCTCGGCGTCGATGCGGAGCATCTGTTGGTGATTGCCGACCACCCGGGTCTTGGTGACGGTGCCGCGGTCGGCGGCGATGAGCAGGTCGGCGGTGTCGATGCCGTCCGCGGCCAGCAGCCGCAGCAGGGCGGCCCGCCCCGGGTCATCCCCGGTGACCCCGACCAGGGCCACTTGGACCCCCAGCCCCGCCAGGTTGCGGGCCACGTTGGCCGCGCCCCCGGCCACATCGGTCTCGCGCTCCAGGTGCAGCACCGGGACCGGGGCCTCCGGGGAGATGCGGCTGACCCGGCCCCACAGGTAGCGGTCGAGCATGACATCGCCCACCACCAGGACGCGGCGTCGGGCGAGACCGCCGCGCAGGGCTGCGACCACCAGGGGGAGGGCCTGAAACATCGATGGACTCCAGCCTAGGAGGCCGCGCCGGCGTCTGTGGCCAGGGCCGTCTCGATCAGGTCACAGAGCATGTGACCGATGAGGATATGGGCCTCTTGGATGCGTGCCGTGTTGGCCGAGGGGACCACCAGGCAGAGGTCGGTGGCCTCGCGCAGCCTCCCGCCGGTCCCGCCCGAGAGCCCGGCGCGGGCAGTGCCCAGGCGCACGGCGACCTCCAGGGCGGCCAGGACATTGGCGCTGTTGCCCGAGGTGGACAGCCCGATCAGCAGGTCACCCGGCCGACACAGGGCCTCCACCTGGCGGGCGAAGATGCGCTCGAAGCCGTAGTCATTGCCCACCGAGGTGAGGATGGAGGTGTCGGTGGTCAGCGCCAGGGAGGCGAGCCCGGCGCGGTCGCGCTCGAAGCGCCCTACCAGTTCGGCGGCCAGGTGCTGGCAGTCCGCCGCGCTGCCGCCGTTGCCCATCCAGAAGATGCGTCCACCGCCGCGCAGGCACCCGGCGGCCAGGTCCGCCAGGGCCTCGACCTGGGGGAGCAGGGGTGCCAGCCCCTGGATGACCTCCAGGTGGGCGGCGAGGGTCTGGTGGAGGCGAGACGGCATGCTGTGGGCTCTCCCGGCGGTGCGAGGGACCGGGTAGGCGGCGCGCGGGGCCACCTGGCCGATCAGAAGCCCGGGAGTGTGCCGGGCGGGGCAGGGGATGGCAAGGCCGCACGGTCCGCACAGCGGACCCTAGGCGCCACCCTTGCCCGCCCAATCCCGTGCAAACTGCCAGGCGGTGCGCCCGCTGCGCGACCCGCGCACCAGGGCCCATTGCAGGGCGGCGCGCTCGACCGCCTCGCCCCGCGCCTCGGTGGCACCCAGGCGGTGGAGCCAGTGGCGGACTAGGTCCAGGTACTGGGCCTGGCCGAAGGGGTGGAAGGCGACCCAGAGCCCGAAGCGGTCGGACAGCGAAATGCGCTCCTCGACCCCTTCGCCGGGGTGGATCTCCCCGTCCACCCATTCGGCTCCCCGGTTGTCCGCCTGGGGCTCGGGGAGCAGGTGGCGGCGGTTGGATGTGGCGTAGATCAGCAGGTTGTCCGAGGCGCTGCTGATGGAGCCGTCCAGGGCCGCCTTGAGGCTGGTGTAGCCGCTGTCCCCGGCGCCGAAGGACAGATCGTCGCAGAACAGCAGATAGCGCTCCGGGCGGTGGCGGACGGCGTCGATGATGTCCGGCAGGTCGGTGAGGTCGTCCTTGGCCACCTCGATCAGGCGCAGCCCCTGTCCGCGCAGCTCGGTGAATACCGCCTTGACCAGGGACGACTTGCCGGTGCCCCGGGAGCCCCACAGCAGCACATTGTTGGCCGGGTGCCCGGCGAGGAACTGCCGGGTATTGGCCTCGACCACAGCGCGCTGGCGGTCCAGGCAGAGCAGGTCGTCCAGGGCCAGGCGGTGGGGCTCGGCCACGCCTTGCAGCACCCCGCCGCGGGGCCCGGGGCGCCAGCGGAAGGCATCGCAGCCCCAGTCCGGGGCCTGGGGCGGGGCGGGCAGGACCGCCTCGATGCGCCGCAGCAGGGCGGCGGCCTGGTCAATCAGCCCTTGGGGGTCGGTCATGGCCGCGGCGTTCCGGTGGGCTGGGGGCGCTGGCGTGGGCCAGGGTGAACTCGGCGACGGGGATCGCCGCCCCGAGCGCGTAGCCCTGGGCATAGTCCACCCCGAGGTCGCGCAGCAGGGTCAGGGTGGCCGGATTCTCCGCCCACTCGGCAATGGTCTGGAGCCCGAGGATGTGGCCCATGTGGTTGATGGACTCGACCATGGCCCGGTTGATGGGGTCGTCCACGGCCCCGCGCACGAAGGACCCGTCGATTTTCAGATAGTGCACGCCAAGGTTGCGCAGATAGGCGTAGGAGGACAGCCCGGTGCCGAAGTCGTCGAGGGCGAAGCGGCAGCCCAGGGCGCTCAGTTCCTCGATGAAGGCTCGGGCCAGTTCCAGGCTGCCCACCGCGGCGGTCTCGGTGATCTCGAAGCAGATGCTGGGGTAGGGGACCTGCCAGTCGGCGAACTGGCGCTTGAGGTAGCGCAGGAACCCCGCGTCGGTGACCGTGGTCCCGGACAGGTTGACGGCGAACAGGAACTGCCCCGGGTTGGCCTGGTGCCAGGCGCGCAGGTTCTCGGCCTGGAGGCTGAACAGCCGTTGGACTATCCAGCGGTCCACCGTCGGCATGAGGATGTAGTGCTCGGCGGCGGGGATGAAGCGCGACGGGACCACCAGTTCCCCGGAGCCGTCGATCATGCGCACCAGGACCTCGAAGTGGCGCTCCCCCGGGGGTTCGCCCGGGTGTTTGCCGAGCCGGGCTATGGGCTGGGCGAACAGGCTGAACCCGCCTCGGTTGAGGGCCTGGTTGATGGTGGAGACCAGGCGCATGTCGGCGTGCAGGCGGGTCGCTTCGGCCTCGCCCTCGCGGTAGACCCGGATGCGATTGCGCCCGCCGCGCTTTGCCAGGCGGCAGGCGGCGTCGGCCCGGCCCAGGGCCAGGTCCGGTGGGGCGCTGGCCGGGTCCCAGGGGCTGATGCCGATGCTCACGGCGATGTCGTAGGCGCAGTCGTGCCAACTGAACAGGAAGCCGCGCACCGTCTGCATCAGCCCATCGCACAGGTCGATGGCCGCGTCCAGGTCCATGCCCGGCAGCAGCACTGCGAATTGGTCCCCGCCCAGGCGGGCCACCAGCTCGGCGGGGGCGAGCTTGGCCTCGATCAGGCGCGCCACCTGGACCAGCAGCTTGTCCCCGGCCGCCGTGCCGCAGATGTGGTTGATCACCGTGAACTGGTCCATGTCCAGGTGGCACAGTACCCGCTGGGGCCCCGGGGCGACGGCCCCAGGGGCCGCGGCGGCGGCGATGTCCCCCAGCCGGCTGTGGAACTCCTGGCGGTTGAGCAGCCCGGTGAGGAGGTCGTGGGAGCGCAGGTAGGCCAGTTCGTCGCACTGTTGCTCCTGCTCGGCCAGGTCATGGACCGTGATCAGCAGGTACTGGGCCCCGTCCAGGGGCAGGCCGCGGACCCAGAGCCGCACCGGGAAGCGCTGCCCCAGGGAGCGCCGGCCCTGGGTCTCGCGCACCACCGGGGCCAGGGACGGCCCCCCGGCGGCGAGCTGGGCCTGCACCGCCGCCGACCCCTGGGCGTCGCACAGCTCGGGGAACAGGGCCTGGAGGCGGTTGCCGGCGATGTCCTCGCTCAGGCATCCGAACAGGATCTCGGCGGCCGGGTTGAGCAGGCGGACGCGCGCCTGGGGGTCTACCAGTACCATGGGTTCGGTGGTGCCGACCAGGACGGCGCGCAGCGTCGCCTCGTTGCTGGTGGGTGTGAGGCTAGGCGGTGCATCGGGGCGCCGCGCCCAGCGGGCCAGGCCCCAGCCGCCGAACCCGGCGGCCAGGGCGAGGACCAGGCCCAGGGCTATGGGTCCCGCCTGGGCCCCGGCGTCCCCCAGCCCGGCCCAGGTCGCCCAGGCGATGGCCGCCATCAGGGCCGTGGTCAGCACCCCCAGGGCGACCTTTGCCCGGTGGGCTGGGTCGGGCCTGGGGGCCTCGGTCGCGAGCGGCGGTGCTGCCATGGGTCAGTGGGGGCCAGTCGCCGTGGCCCTAGGCGGAGAGCTTGCGGTACTTGATGCGGTGGGGCTGGTCCGCGTCGGTGCCCAGGCGGCGGTGGCGGTCCTCCTCGTAGTCCGCGAAGTTGCCCTCGAACCAGGTCACCGTGGAATCGCCCTCGAAGGCCAGGATGTGGGTGGCGATGCGGTCCAGGAACCAGCGGTCATGGGAGATGACCACGGCGCAGCCGGGGAAGGTCAGCAGGGCCTCCTCCAGGGCGCGCAGGGTCTCCACGTCCAGGTCGTTGGTGGGCTCGTCGAGCAGCAGCAGGTTGCCGCCCTTCTTCAGCACCTTGGCCAGGTGGACCCGGTTGCGCTCCCCGCCGGAGAGGTCGCCGATGCGCTTCTGCTGGTCGCCCCCCTTGAAGTTGAAGCGCCCGCAGTAGGCCCGGGAGGGCATTTCGTAGCGCCCGACGATGATGGTGTCCGAGCCCCCGGAGATCTCCTCCCACAGGGTCTTGTCCGGGTCCAGGGCATCGCGGGACTGGTCCACATAGGCGATGTCCACCGTCTCGCCGATGCGTAAGGTACCGGCGTCGGGCTGTTCCACCCCGGTCAGGAGGCGGAACAGGGTGGTCTTGCCCGCCCCGTTGGGGCCAATGATGCCGACGATGCCGCCCTTGGGCAGGTTGAACGACAGCCCCTCGTAGAGCAGGCGGTCGCCATAGCCCTTGGCCAGACCCTCGGCCTCGATCACCAGGTCGCCCAGGCGTGGGCCTGGCGGGATATAGATCTCGTTGGTCTCGCTGCGCTTCTGGAATTCCTGGGATTGCAGCTCGTCGAAGCGGGCCAGGCGCGCCTTGCTCTTGGCGTGGCGCCCCTTGGGGTTGGCCCGCACCCATTCCAGCTCGTGCTGCATGGCCCGTATCCGGGCCTGGTCCTGCTTCTCCTCCAGTTCCAGGCGGCGCTCCTTCTGGTCCAGCCAGGAGGAGTAGTTGCCCTCCCAGGGGATGCCGTAGCCGCGGTCCAGTTCCAGGATCCAGCCGGCCACGTTGTCCAGGAAGTAGCGGTCGTGGGTCACGGCCACCACGGTCCCCGGGTAGTCGTGGAGGAAGTGCTCCAGCCAGGCGATGGACTCGGCGTCCAGGTGGTTGGTGGGCTCGTCGAGCAG
>DYRB01000187.1 GCA_020718945.1 Lamprocystis purpurea
GGAGTATGTCGCTCTCCGACTCCATGAGCCCCATGAGGTGCTCCAGGCGCGCCTGAATGTCCACCATCTCCAAGACCCGCTGCTTCTCGTCGAGCTTCAGCGACATATGGGCGGCCATGGTGTCCGCCAGGCGCCCGGGCTCGTCGATGCTGGCCAGCGAGGTGAGCACCTCCGGCGGGACCTTCTTGTTGAGCTTCACGTAGCCGTCGAACAGGGTCACCGCCGAGCGCATGAGCACCTCCTGCTCGCGCTCGTCCGAGTCGATGCGCTCCGGCAACGGGACAATCATGGCGGAGAAGGACTCGTCGGTGGTGACGAAGGACTCGATCTTGGCCCGCTGATTGCCCTCCACCAGGACCTTGACCGTGCCATCGGGGAGCTTCAAGAGCTGGAGAATGTTGGCCAGGGTGCCAATGCTGTGCAGGTCCCGGACCCCGGGGTCGTCCACCTCGGCGCTCTTCTGGGCGATGAGCAGGATCTGCTTGTCGCTCGCCATGGCGGCATCCAGGGCGCGGATGGACTTCTCGCGCCCGACAAACAGGGGTATGACCATGTGGGGATAGACCACCACGTCGCGCAACGGGAGGACCGGGGCCTCCTGGCGGGATGCGGCGGCGGCGGACTTGCTGATGTCTCTGGGGGCCATGGGGACCTTTGCTCAACCTGGGGGAATGGCCGACGTCGCGGCGGCGGTGCTGGGGGTAGCGGTGGGACGATCTGTGATCGGGCCCGATACGACTACCCCTCCAAGGCGCTAGTTTGGGTTGGCGTGGCCCGGTTCAAAGCCCCGGCCGGCGCCCGGCGGCGCCAGCGCTCGGGCCTGGTGGGATCATTCGGACCCGGCGGCCTGCTTCTCGAGGCCCTCGTAGATGACGAAGGGCGGGTTCTCGCCGGCGATGACCGAGCCATCCACCACGATCTTGCAGACATTCTCCATGGAGGGCAGGTCATACATGATGTCCAGCAGCACCTGCTCCATGATGGTCCTCAAGCCCCGGGCCCCGGTCTTGCGGTCCATGGCCTTGTGGGCGACCAGGCGCACGGCGTCCTCGCGCAGCTCGAGCTGACAGCCCTCCATCTCGAACAGGCGCTGGTACTGCTTGACCAGGGCGTTCTTAGGCTCGGTCAGGATGCGGACCAGGGCCTGCTCGTCGAGCTCGTCGAGGATGGCCACCACCGGCAGGCGACCGACGAACTCCGGGATCAGGCCATAGCCGATCAGGTCCTCGGGCTCCACCTCGCGCAGGAGTTGACCGATCTGCTTGGTGTTGTCCTTGCTGTGGACCTCGGCGGAGAAGCCGATGCCGCCCTTCTTGGAGCGGTTGCGCACCACCTTGTCCAGCCCGGAGAAGGCCCCGCCGACGATGAACAGGATGTTGGAGGTATCCACTTGCAGGAATTCCTGCTGGGGGTGCTTGCGCCCGCCCTGGGGCGGGACCGAGGCGACCGTGCCCTCGATGAGCTTGAGCAGGGCCTGCTGCACACCCTCGCCGGACACGTCCCGGGTAATGGACGGGTTATCGGACTTGCGCGATATCTTGTCGATCTCGTCGATGTAGACGATGCCGGTCTGGGCCTTCTCGACGTCGTAGTCGCACTTCTGCAGGAGCTTCTGGATGATGTTCTCGACATCCTCACCCACGTAGCCCGCCTCGGTCAGGGTGGTGGCGTCGGCGATGGTGAAGGGGACGTTGAGCAGGCGCGCCAGGGTCTCGGCCAGCAGGGTCTTGCCGGAGCCGGTGGGGCCGATGAGCAGGATGTTGCTCTTGGCGATTTCCACATCGCCCTTGGTGTCGGCCGCCTCCATGCGCTTGTAGTGGTTGTAGACGGCCACCGACAGGATCTTCTTGGCCCGGTCCTGACCGATCACGAACTGGTCGAGGATGTCGTTGATGCCGCGCGGCTTGGGCAGCTTGCTGGTGGCCTCGCCGACGCCGTCCTGCATCTCCTCGCGGATGATGTCGTTGCAAAGCTCCACGCACTCGTCGCAGATGAACACCGAGGGGCCGGCGATCAGCTTGCGGACCTCATGCTGGCTCTTGCCGCAGAAGGAACAGTAAAGAAGCTTGCCTTCGTCGCTCTTACCGTGGCTGGTGCTGCTCATCGAGGGGTCTCCGAAAGGTCAGATCCGCCGCGCCGGTCCTGGGCACACCCGGATCGGCACGCTCCCCCCTGGGTCAGGGGTTGGGGCCGATTTGGGGTGCGGGTGTCCGCTTCGGGGTCCTGCACTTTCAATCAATTGCCACGTCGGACAAGGGCTGGGGTTCCCATGGTGCTCGACACCGCTGAACGCCGGTGCCGTGCTGGGAAAGGAAGGGTCATCATAACGGTTTGGGGACAGATGGCAACTCAGTGGGCCGGGAGGAATTCCCGGCCCACCGCGGCCCGACACCAGGGGGCTACTTCTTGTCGGCCTTGTCGGCCTTGTCCGCCAGGGGGCCGCGCTCGTCGAGCACCTTGTCGATCAGCCCGTAGGCCAGCGCCGCCTCCGGGCCCATGAAGTTGTCGCGCTCGGTATCCAGGGCGATCTTCTCCACCGGCTGGCCGGTGTGGCGGGCGAGGATCTGGTTCAACTGGTCGCGGATGAGCAGGATCTCCCGGGCGTGGATGTCGATGTCCGTGGCCTGGCCGGAGAAGCCGCCCAGGGGCTGGTGGATCATCACCCGGGAGTGGGGCAGGCAGAAGCGCTTGCCTTGGGACCCGCCGGCCAGCAGCAGGGCACCCATGCTGGCCGCCTGACCGACGCACATGGTGCTCACATCCGGGCGGATGAAGCGCATGGTGTCGTAGATGGCCAGACCCGCTGTCACCGAACCCCCGGGGGAGTTGATGTACAGGTGGATGTCCTTCTCCGGGTTCTCCGACTCCAGGAACAGGAGCTGGGCGACGATCAGGTTGGCAACCTGGTCCTCCACTGGACCGACCAGGAACACCACCCGCTCCTTGAGCAGCCGGGAGAAGATGTCGTAGGAGCGCTCGCCGCGGGCGGTCTGCTCGACGACTATGGGGACCAGCCCCAGCCCCTGGGGGTCCCACTGCGAATGTCCTGACTGTCCGCGCATGGCCTGACTACCTCTCTGATGCACTGCCGATGGGGTGTGGCCGGGATGGGCGAGGGCCTCAGCGGCCGGCGTCCGCGTCCGTCAACTGCTGAAAGCTCATGGCCTCGTCCTCGACCTTGGCCTGGCCCAGGACCCAGTCCGCCACCTGATCCTCCAGGACCATGGTCTCGACCGTGGCCAGGTGATCGCGGTTGGAGTAGTAGTAATCGACGACCTCCTTGGGGGTCTCGTAAGTGGCGGCCATGTCCTCCACCGCGGCACGCACCCGCTGGGGGTCGGCCTGGATGCCGTGCTGGCGCACCACCTCGGCGATGATCAGGCCCAGGGCCACCCGGCGGCGGGCGGACTCCTCGAACAGGGCATCGGGCAACTGCATGCCCGTGGCACCGGCCTCGCGGCTGGTGCGTTCGCGCAGGGTCTTGACCTCGTCGCGCACCAGCACCCCGGGGACCGGCACCGGGTTGGCAGCGATCAGGGCGTCCATGACCTGGTTCTTGACCCGCGCCTGGATGCGGGTACGCAGTTCCCGCTCCATGTTGGCGCGCACGTCGGCGCGGAAGCCCTCCAGGTCGCCGTCGGCCACGCCGTAGGCGCGCGCCAGGTCGGCATCGACCTCCGGCACCACCGGGCCCTCCACCGCCGACACCGAGACCTCGAACACCACCGGCTTTCCGGCCAGGTGCGGGGCCTGGTAGCCCTCGGGGAAGGCCAGGTTCAGGGTACGCGCCTCGCCGACAGCGATGCCGACCAGACCGTCCTCAAAGCCCGGGATGAGTTGCTCGGCACCCAGCTCGATCAGGCGATCCGTGGCGGACCCGCCCGGCAGGGGCTCGCCGTCCACGGTGCCGGAGAAGGTGGCGACCACCCGGTCGCCGCGCTCGGCGGGGCGCTCGACCTTGGCCCAGGTCTTACGTTGCTGGCGCAGACGCTCGATCATGGCCTCCAGGTCCGCCTCGCCGACCTCCGCCACAGGGCGCTTGATCGAAACCTCAGTCAGGGGGCCCAGGGCTATGGTCGGCAGGACATCGAAGGTGGCCGTGTAGCCGTAGCGACGTGCGGTGTGGTCGATGGCCGGGATGACCCGCGGCGGACCCGCGGGGCGCAACTGCTGCTGGCCGACCGCCTCGGAGAAGCTCGACTGCATCAGGTCGCCGAAGACCTCATGGTTGATCTGCTCGCCGAAGCGCTGGCGCAGCACCTTGAGCGGGACCTTACCGGGGCGGAAGCCGGCCAGCCGCGCCGTGCGCGCCACCTGCTGGAGGCGGCTGGCCACCTCGGCCTCGAACCGCTCCGGGGGCAGATCGACGGTCATGCGCCGCTCCAGACCTTCGCCGCTTTCCACTGACACTTGCATCGCTAAAGTCTCCACCCGCGGCCTGGGCCGCCGCTCGTCGCTGCTGTTTGGTTAGCCGATGGCGGCCGCTCGCCGGTATGCTGGCGACCGCAAAGCCGCGCAGTATATCCGCTCGCCGTGGTAGGTACCACGCGGAAACGCCCGGCGGCGTGCATGGTGCCCCTTGAGTGCCCGGTACCGGTGGTCGTCGGGTTGTTCAGGACGGGTCCGGTCGGCCTGAAGGCCGACCTACAGGGGTCAGATCGATGCCCCGCTCCAGTTCCCCCTGCCGACGCAATTCGCGTTTGAGGATCTTGCCGGCGGCGTTCTTGGGCAGGGCCTCGCGGACCAGGAAGCGGCGCGGGACCTCGTGGCGGCCCAGGCGCGCCCGGCACCAGTCGCGCAACGCCGCCGGGTCCAGGCTGGCCCCGGGTTTGGGGACCACGTAGGCGATGGGGAGTTCACCGTGCAGCGGGTGGGGCTCAGCGACCACCGCCGCCTCGGCCAGGTCCGGGTGCTGGTACAGGGCCTCTTCGATCACCCGCGGGTAGACGTTCATGCCGTTGGTGATGATCAAGTCCTTGATCCGGTCCACCAGATAGAAGTAACCCTCGGGGTCCCGCCAGCCCAGGTCGCCGGTGCGAAACCAGTCGCCGAAGAAGCTGGCGGCGGTCTCCTCGGGCAGCCCCCAGTACCCCTGCATGATGTTGGGGCCGCGGACGCAGACCTCGCCGTGCTCGCCGTCCGGCAGGGTGCCGCCCTCCGCATCGGCGATGCGCATCTCCACCCCGGGGATGGGCAGACCGACGGAGCTGGGCTTGCGTGGCCCGGCCACCGGGTTGACGCAGGTCACCGGCGAACACTCGGTGGGCCCGTCGCCCTCCAGGACCGGGATGCCAAAGCGCGCCTCGAACCCGGCCATGACCGCGGCCGGCAGGGCCGCCCCGCCGCAGACGCACAGGCGCACGCCAGCCCACTGCGCCACCGCCGCCTCGTCCAGCCGCAGCAAGAGGCTATACATGCTGGGCACGCCGAGGAATACCGTGGCCCCATGCTCGGCGATGGCGGTGCTCACCAGGCGGGGGTCGAATCGCAGGACCGGGATCAGGCTCAGCCCATGCAGCAGGGGCATGAGCATGCCCACGGTGGCGGCAAAGGCGTGGAACATGGGCAGGACCACCAAGATGCGGTCCCGCCCCGGGGAGAGGGCCAGGGCCTGCAGGGTCGATTGGGCATTGGCGACCAGGTTGGCGTGGCTGAGCATGGCCCCCTTGGGCCTGCCCGTGGTCCCGGAGGTGTAGAGGATGGCCGCCAGGGCCCGCTCCAGGTCCAGCCCCAGGGAGGGCGGAGTGGCGCCGCTCGCGGCCATGGCCCCCAGTCCGGCCTCGCCGGTGGCAGGCTCGCCGCCGATGCGCACCCGCAGCCCCACCCCCGGTGCCTCGCCCAGGGCCTTGGCCGCCTGGTCCGCGAAGCCGGCGTGGTAGCAGAGCCCGACGGCCCCGGCGTCGCGCAGGATGAAGCCGACCTCCAGGGGGTTGAGCATCAGGTTGATGGGGACCACGCAGGCCCCGGCCTTGAGGATGCCCAGATAGGCGATGACGAACTCTGACCCGTTGGGGCAGTAGATCCCGATGCGCTCGCCCGGGCCTATTCCCGCGGCGGCCAGGGAGCCGGCGACCGCGTCGGAGGCGGCATCCAGTTCGGCGAAGGTGAGGACAGGCCCGCAGCCCAGCACCACCGGCGCATCCGGGTAGCGGCGGGCGGTGTCGCGAAAGCGCTCGGGTATGGTCTGGATCGCAGCGTTGCTCGGTCTCACGCGATGATTCCCAAAAATGACAGGTACCAGAGGACAGGAGGCACCGGGGTGTCGAATCTACCTGAACCTGGGGCGGCCGTCCTGTCCTCGGTGGCCTCC
>DYRB01000188.1 GCA_020718945.1 Lamprocystis purpurea
AGAGGTCCAGCTTGCTGGTGGAGATCTTCAGCGGGGTGTCGTGACGACCCATCAGGGCGGTACCCCAGCCGCCGGCCAGGCCGACGAAGGTGTTACGCATGGTGACGGTTTCGGCGTTGCTGGCGACGTTTTGATTGGTGTCAGTGACGTTGATCCCGAGCTCGATCTGGTAGACGGCCTTGAGCCCGCCGCCCAGGTCCTCGGAGCCCTTGACGCCCAGGCGGTTGGCGCGACCGGCACCCGAAGAGGTGACACCGGCACGGTTGTAAGCCACCGAGGAGGGGACGTAGCCGTTGGCCATGCCCCAACCGTTGAAGTTGGAGCCGCCGCCAACGGTTTGGGGCGCGACGGCAGTGGCGCCGATTGGGGCAACAGCACCGGGGACCACGGGGCCAAGGTTGACGCCGTTGCGCGCCCAGATCGAGGGCATTGCAACGCCAAGGACGGTGACCGGGAGGAAGTTGGCGACTGGCGCGATGGCGTTGTCGACGTCGACATAGTCGAGGGAGACGTTCATCTTGCCGTACAGGACAGCGTCGGCCATGGCCGCGGCCGGGGCGACGAGGGCGGCGGCGACCGCCAGGGAGATAAGCTTCTTGTTCATTGAGAACTCCAGTGTTGTGGATTTGACCAATGTCTGCTTAACCAGACAGACGCATGCTTTGCGGGGAGAATAATAGGCGACCCGGGAGATTCGCGCAACAGTTTTTTTGAAAAAAGATACAAAACGCCGTCTTGTTGTGATTTAGCCACGCCCGACGGGGCCTCGGCGGCTATGCAGGGCCCGGCGCGGCGACATCCGTTGCGATCAGGCAACAGTCACCGGGGCGGGTGGCCGACGGGGCGCTCTGGGCCAGGCATCGGGGGGCAGGCAGGGCCTGCGCTTGGGTTTGTCACCCCGCGACCTGGGTGCAGGGTCAGGTTGCCGGCGGGGCAAAGGCCGCGGCTTGGCCTGGGGTTGGGCGCTCGATCTACCTCCTTATATGTTCGAGCAAGGCGGGTAGCTCGCGGCGCGGGGGGCGGATCTGTCCGCTAGCCACCGTCTCGCGGGCCTGGTGCTCCTAGGCGATGCCGGCGCAGGTCGATCATGCTCCAGGGCTGTCAGCAGCCGCAGACGACGGGCGGGCGTTCGTGCAGCCGCAGGGACCCGGTCAACTGGGAGACGTGGCTCAGCCCGTGGCGCCCCAGGTAGTCGCAGATGCCGGCGTTGATGGTCTTGCAAATCAATGGGTCGTAGAACAGGGCCGTGCCCAGGCCCACGGCGCTGGCCCCGGCGATGAGGAACTCCAGGGCATCCCGGGCGCTCTGCACCCCGCCCTGACCGATGATCGGGACCCGGTGCTCGCGGCACACCTGATAGACCTGGTGCACCTTGAGCAGGGCTATGGGCTTGATGGCCGGGCCCGAGAGCCCGCCCTGGTTGTTGCCGATCACCGGGGTGCGGCTGTCCAGGTCGATGGCCATGCCCATCAGGGTGTTGATCACCGAGAAGGCGTCGCCGCCCGCCTCCAGGCAGCCCCGGGCGTTGGCCGCGATGTCGGTCTGGTTGGGCGAGAGCTTGACGATCAGAGGCTTGGACGTGGCCCTGCGGCAGGCGGCGACCACCCGCGCCGACATCTGCGGGTCGTTGCCGAAGGCCACGCCGCCCTCCTTGACGTTCGGGCAGGAGATGTTGATCTCCATGGCGTCGATGGGCGAGTCGTCGAAGCGCCGGGTGACCTCGTAGTATTCCTCCACCGTGGAGCCCGACACGTTGGCGATGAAGCGGGTCTCGCTGAAGTCCAGGGTCGGCAGTATGTCGCGGACCACAAAATCCACCCCCGGGTTCTGCAACCCGATGGCGTTGAGCATCCCGGCGGGGGTCTCATAGACCCGGTGGGGCTGGTTGCCCAGGCGCGGCTCCAGGGTGGTCCCCTTGAGGCACACGGCCCCGGCGTCGCGGTTGGAGAACCCCTTGACCCGGGTGTACTCCTCGCCGAAGCCCACGCACCCGGACAGCAGGACCAGGGGGGTGCCGAAGCGCATCCCGCAGAATTCCATCTCGAGGCGCGGATCGTTGGCTGTGATCATCGGGAAAACCTGCGCATCATGGGTGCACCGCCGGGGTGCGCTGACCCTAACAAAAGCAGTTGAGCCGCAAATGAACGCAAATAGACGCAAATAAACAAGGACTTCGTCTCGGTCTCCGGTTAACCCTGCGGGTGACCTGCGGACTCTACCTAACCGACTGGCCCATTTGCGTAAATTTGCGTAATTTGCGGCCGAATTGCTCTTCCTAGGCTGAAAGGGCGGCGCAAGGGTCGGCGCACCGCCACGACCTCGCTCAACCCAACCGCAACCGGAGCCCAGCCGTGTTCGATGTCGTCCTGTACCAGCCGGAGATCCCGCCCAACACCGGCAACGTCATGCGCCTGTGCGCCAATGCCGGGGCCCGGCTACACCTGATCGAGCCCCTGGGCTTCGTGCTCGAGGACCGCCACCTGAGGCGCGCCGGGCTGGACTACCGGGAATGGGTCGAGGTGCGGGTCCACCCCAGCCTGGAGGCCTACCGGGCGGCGGCCAGACCGGCGCGATTATATGCCTGTAGCACCCGCGGCAACGAGCCCTATACGGGGCCGGGTTACCTGCCCGGGGACGCCTTCCTGTTCGGCCCCGAGACCCGCGGCCTGCCGCCGGAGGTCCTGGACGACTGCCCGGCGCAGCGGCGCATCTACCTGCCCATGTGCCCCCACAACCGCAGCCTCAACCTCTCCAACGCCGTGGCCGTGGTGGTCTTCGAGGCCTGGCGGCAGAACGGCTTCGGCGGGGCGGTGCGGGGTGCGGCCGAGTTGCCTTAGATACGCCATCGCCTGGGCTGCCTGGGGTTGGTACCAATGCCCATCCCAACCAGAAGGTACCGTGCCGGATGTCTGACGCCCCCGTCCGTCTGCTGCATCTGTCCGATGGGGATGGGCTCGCTAGCCCCGCCACCGATACCAGCGTATGGCCAGCCCGGAGATCAGGAACACCAGGGGCAGCACCACCAGGGACAGCCCGCCTACCAGGACCCGGCGTAGGTCGTCGAGTTTGACCTCCCGGTCCCCGGCCCAGCGGTCCGGGGCGGCGTCCGGGCCCTGCTGGCCGCTGGCCCAGCGCACCAGGCGCAGGCCCAGGTCGCGGTTGCCGCCCTGGTTGAGATTGGCATTGCTGAGGAAATCCCCGTCCCCGACCAACACCAGGCGCTGCTCCCGCGGGGCACCCTTGGCATCGCCGGGGGCCGGGCGGGACAGGGCCAGGACGACGCTGAGCGGGCCCGGCTCCTCGCCCGCCGCCGGGTCCCGGGTCAGGGCCCCGCGGATGGGGCCGGTCTCGTTCCAACTCCCGGCGCGGGTGGCCAGACGGGTCGCGGTGCCCCAGTCGGAGGCGGCCTCCAGCACCAGGGCGGCGGCCCCGGGAAACAGGGCGGCGGCCTTGAGCCTGGCGGTCAGGGGGTGGTCCGGGTAGTCGCCGACCATGGCCACGGCCGGGGAGTCGATGCCCAGGGCCCGGACATTGGCGTCCACGATGGTCCCCGGGAGTACCCGCAGCCCCAGTTCCGCGGCCAGCGGGGCGAGCCCACCCAGGCCGCCGGGGTCCAGCAGCCAGAGCAGGTTGCCGCCGCGGCGCAGATAGTCCTGGATCTGTTCCACTTCCCCGGGGAAGAGGTCCACCGCCGGGGTGGTCAACAGCAGCAGGTCGGTGTCCTCCGGGACCTGGGGCTGGGCCGCCAGGTCCAGGGAGGCGAGCCGCAGGCCCTGGCCCTGCAGGAGCTGGCCGAAGCGGCCCAGGTCCGCCCCCGCCGCACTCTGGATGCTGCGCTCGCCGTGACCGATGAGGGCCGAGACCAGGGGTGAGCGGTCGGCGCTGAGCCTGGCCATGGCGTCGGTCACCGCCGCCTCGCTGAGTTCACGCACCGTCTCGCGTTTGCCCTGGTATTCCAGGACCAGTTGGCCGAGGACCGTGACCTCCGCATCCCGGGCCTGCTCGGGGAAGCGGCTTGGGTCTATGAAGCGCAGGGCCAGGTCTGGGCGGGCCTGACGGTAGAGGGCGACCAGGCGCTCGATGGACGCGGCCACGGGGTGGTCCTGGGCCACATAGGCGCCGATGTGCAGGGGTGCCTTGAGCCCGGCGAGTACGGCCTCGGTCTGGGGGGACAGGCTGTTCTGGCCGCTCCGGGTCCAGTCCCACAGGATGTCGTGGCGGGCCGCCAGCCAGCCGCTCAGGACCACCGCGGCGCTGAGCAGGACCACGAACACGAGGTCGGCCAGGGCGCGATGCAGCGCGGTCAGCCAGGCCCGGGGCACCTCCGGAGGTGGGACCTGGGCGGCCTCCGGGGTCGGGTCCGGGGCCTTCATGCCAGCCTCCGGTTGGCCAGGCGGCGGTGGGCCAGGGCCAGGAACAGGGCCGCAAACAGAATGAAATAGGCGATGTCGCTCAGGCGCACGCCGCCGGTCAGGAACCACAGCAGGTGCTCGTTCCAGGACAACCAGTCGAACAGCGTGGTGGCCGGCTCGAAGACTCGTTTCGCCTCGCCGATCAAGGAGAACAGGATGAGCAGGCCGTAGGCGGCCACCAAGGCAATGCCGGGCTGGGCGCTCAGGGTGGAGGCGAAGAGCCCGACGGCGGCGAACATCAGGGTCGCCAGCCACAGCCCCAGGGTCGCGGCGGCCAGCAGCCCCGGGTCCAGCTCCGCCGCCCCGGCCACGGTCAGGGCCAGGAGCGGCGGCAGCAGGCAGACCAGGGTGAGCAGCCCGGCCAGGCCCAGGTACTTGCCCAGCACCAGTTCGAGGATGGACACCGGGGCCGACCCGAGCAGGTTGGCGCTGCCCTCGTGGCGCTCGCCGCCGAACATCCGCGCCGCCAGCAGGGGGGCACTGACCAGGGTCAGGGCCGCGGCCAGGCCCCAGAGGTTCAGGGACAGCTCCAGGGTCAGGCCGACGGTGCGCTTGGCCGCCTCCAGGCCCGTGTAGCTCTCCAAAACGCGCAGGAAGGTCCAGGCCAGGATCAGTTGGTTGGCGGCCAGCAGCAGCCAGCCGAGCGGGGTCAGGAGCCCGGCGCGCCACTCCCGTTGGGCCAAGACCAGGATCATGCCTCGCCCCCGGCCTGGTGTGCCGCGGCAACCGGCTCGGTCGCGGTGGAAGGGGGCGGATCGGGTTCCGGGTCTGGTTCCGGGTCTGGCTCCGGGTCTGGCTCCGGGTCTGGCTCCGGGGCAGGTCCAGGGGCCGCCGCTGGGGCCTGGGGACCGCGCAGTTCCAGGCCGACGGTCTCGAAATAGATCCGCTCCAGGTCGGTGCGCTCCGGGGCCAGCTCGCGCAGCCCCCAGCCGCCCTCCACCAGGGCCCGGGCCAGGGCCGAGGGGGGCAGGCCCGGGGTCAGGTCGATGCGCAGGACCCCATCCTCCCCCGCCAGGGCGGTGGACACGGCGGGGATGTTCAGGAGCTGGTGGGCCGGCGGCGGGCGGTCCAGGCGCACCCGGAAGGCCCCGCTGCGGTGCTGTTCCTGCTGGGTGGCCAGGGGGCCCTGGTAGACCGGGCGGCCGTCGCGCAGGATCAGGACCTGGGTACAGACGGACTGGACCTCCGGCAGTATGTGGCTGGACAGGATGACCCCGCAGTGGCCCGCCAGCTCGCGGATGAGTAGCCGAACCTCGCGGATCTGCTCCGGGTCCAGGCCCTCGGTGGGCTCGTCCAGGATCACCAGGTCCGGCTCGTGGATGATCGCCTGGGCCAGCCCGAGGCGCTGGCGGTAGCCCCGGGAGAGCTTGGCCAGGAGCCGCCGGCCGACGTCCTCCAGGGCGCAGCGGGCCTTGACCCGGCGCACCGCCGCCTGGACCTGGCGGCTGGGCAGGCGGTGCAGCCGGGCGCACAGCTCCAGGTACTCGTCCACCCGCATCTCCGGGTAGAGGGGCGGGCGCTCGGGCAGGTAGCCCAGGTGGCGCTTGGCCTTGAGTGGCGAGCGGGCCAGGTCGAAGCCGCAGATCTCCACCCGCCCGGCGCTGGGGGCCAGATTGCCGCTCAAGACCTGGAGGCAGGTGGTCTTGCCCGCCCCGTTGGGGCCGAGCAGGCCGAGGACCGCGCCCCGTTCCAGGGTCAGGTCCACCCCGGCGAGGGCGGCATGGCCGCCATAGTGGCGGGCTAGACCGGTGACTTTCAGCAGACTGGGCATGGCGGGCGAAGATACCGCGGATGGGGGCAGGGGCCAAGGGCGGCGGCCATGCAAAAAGAAAGGCTCTGTCTGCATTAGCTGTTGGGGATGGCCA
>DYRB01000189.1 GCA_020718945.1 Lamprocystis purpurea
GCGCTCCCACGGTGGGCATCCCGGTCGGACCAACACCTAATGCAGACATAGCCAAAGAATAACGCCCCCGCACGGGGGCGTTATTCTTTTGGTGACCCAGCGTCGAGCCGAGATCGGCCTTCCGGGCATAACGCCGCGGCGCTCACCCATAACGCCGGCCCGAGCTACTGATCGATGTTCTCAGGTCCTTGGCTTCGGCGTGGGCTGCCTGCCGTCTCGAACGGAACCGGTGCTGCCGCGGGTCAATTCGGCAACATGGCCACAGAGCCGCAGCCTGGGCTTCGCATAGAGGCGCCTGGGGCCGGGGTTTGCCCTGTCCGCGGGGGGCAAGTCTGGTCGGTTCATGGTTAGCTTCCTCCTCATATCCGGAATTGACGACGCAGTGAGAATAACACGAGTGCCAAGGCGTAGCTTGCCGGCACCTCGAAATTGGGGCCTTGGCGCGTTGTGTCGCATGCACGGGGCAGCCACAGGTCCACCTCACGCAGCAGCGGGATGCTGCCGGGCTCGAACCCGCGCAACTGCTCGGCAATGATATCGGCGCTATCCCTCCAGGCTCGCTCGACGACCCCCGAGAAATCCCGATCATCCAGTGCCCAACACACAGTGGGGGGGAGCAGGCCCCGCAGGGCATGGCGGGCCAGCCACTTCGTCATCCCCTCCCGGTGCCACAGATCGGGCGGCACGGCCAACACGAAAGACGCCAGACGCAGGTCGAAGAAGGGATTGCGCACATCGACACCGACCCGGGCGGCGTTCATGCGGTAACCGTCGATGACCATCAGGCTCTGGCTACGTCGCAGCCCGTCCCAAACGGACTGTGTGGAGCGCCGGCCGTACCTCGGCACCTCGGAGCTAAACAGGCGTTCGGCCAGCCGCATCCGTAGGGCGTCATCGGGGGCGACCCAAGGCGGCAGCCAAGCACCAGCGCGGCGGGCACGCAACGCCGGCAGGATGGGCCCCAGGGCCATCCCCGCCAGAGGACGCAATAAGCGGCGATCCAGTTCCTGCCAAGGGCTGCGCAACCGAAAGCGCTGGGCAAAGCGCACCAGGTCCCGAATCGCCCCAAGATCCCCCCGCAGCAGGCGTTCGGCGTAGACCCACTGGGGCGCACCGAAGAGCATCTCGTCCCCACCCATGCCGTTGAGCACCACGTCGGCGCGATGCGCCACCGCAATGCCTAGCATCCGCTCTGCCCAGGGATCGTCTACGGCGTGCAGCGACTCCGGCCGCGGTCCGAAACCGAGCGGGTAGGATTGGGCATGGACTTCGCTCATATCGAGCAACTCGTGGTCAATCCCCAACCAGGCCCCACTCGCCCGGATGCGGTCCCCCTCGTCGCATTCGGCGTGGGCCGGGTAAACCGCCGAGATGGCCACCAGGCCCCGGCCCTGCCCCGCCACCAGCCCGGCGGCAAGCGCCGTGACGGTCCCCGAGTCGATCCCGCCACTCAGTTCGCTGGCGACCACCCCAGTGGCGGAACGCAAACGGTCCCCGACTGCGGCCCGCATCACCTCCAAGTAGTGCTCCAGATACTCGCCGCGATGGGCATAGCGAATCTTCCGGGCAGGATCGGGCTGCCACCAACGCGCCACCCGCTGCCGCTGCGGTGTCCAGGTCAGGCTCTGACCACAGGCGAGGACGTGGATCTCCTCGAACAGGGACAACTCCCGATGGGGACTCGCGAGCAGCCAACAGCCGACCGCGAACCGGTCCCATGTTAGGTCGAGCCCCGGCAGGGCCAGAACCATGGCCTCCTGGGATGCGATGACAAAGGCCCCGGCGCGTGACCGGGTATAAAAGAGACGGTTCAAGCCCAGCGGATCGGTGGCGGCAAACAGGCCCTGGTTCTGCCGGTCGAAGACCGCGAAGGCATAATCTCCCAGGATTTGGTCCAGGCACGCCTCGCCCCAGGCCAAGTAGGCCGCCAGCAGGAGCTCGCTGTCGGTGGCACCTTCGTCAACCCCCGCGGCGGGACCCAGGCGGCGCAACAGGCCCGCCCGATCATCCAGCCGGGCGTCGGCCGCCAGCAGGTACCGCCCGTCGCCCCCCAGCAATGGCTGACGCTCCCGCGCGGCCTCCGGGGCGACGGAAAACAGCAGGGCACCGATGGCCAGGTTGGCCTCCGCCCACAGGGACTTGCCGTGGGGTCCGAGATAGGCTACTGGCGCCAGGAGTTGGTCCACCTCCTCGGTGCGCGCCGCGGCGCCGGGCGGGTGTACTATCAGGACGAACGCACTCATGGGACCACCTGGACCAACGTATTCTGCCGACCGCCTTCCGACACACCGGCCCAGGGCCTTGCCCTGCGCCATCGCCAAACCCGCCCCCGATCAGACCGCCTTGTCCGTGCACCTATACCGAATCTTCGACCTGACCCTGGCCAGCACCCTCCCGCTTCCAGAACTCCCGGAGGCCCCGAGGGGACCGCCCGACCTGCGTTGCTGTCTCGCCGACAGCGGTGCCCCTGAACCTGAGGACATCGCCTGGCGCCACCACTGGAGCGACCCGGCCGGCGCCGTCACCGCCAGCATCGGGGTCCGTGGGGCGGACTACATCTTGCGGTTCCCTCAGACAGCCCAGTTCGAGGTCTCGCCTGTTCAGGCCCGCATCCGCTGCCGGCCGGCCCCGGGCTGCCCCGCGGAGCTGTACCGACACCTGCTGCTGGATCAGGTCGTCCCGAGGGTCCTGGCCCACCGTGGCGAGTGGGTCGCCCACGCCGGGGCAGCCCTCATCGACGGGGCTTGCGCCTGCTTTCTAGGTACGTCCGGGGCTGGCAAGTCTACCCTGGTTGCCGCCTTGGGTTCCCTGGGTCAAGGCGCCCTTGCCGACGACGGCATCATCCTCCGCCCAACGGAAGGCACCACGGTTTGCATCCCAAGCTACCCGGGGGCCAGGCTCTGGGATGATTCGCTGGCCCGATTGGTGCCATCGCAGGGAGAGATCCAGTCCGACCAGGGCTGGAAGCACCGCATCATTCCGCAACTGCCAGGCAAGTCTGAACCCAGGGCACCGCTGGCCGCCTGCTTCTTCCTCGACGGTGCCGCCAGCGGCGGCGAGCTGCGGATTGAGCCGGTGGCCGGACCCGAGGCGATGATGGCTATGATCCAGCATTCCTTTCAGTTCGATGTGACCGATCCGCGCCACTTAGCCGGCCAGTTCTCCAGGCTCGGCGAGGTCCTGGCCACGCGCCCCGGGCTATTCCGACTCGCCTATCCGCACGACTATGCCCGCCTGCCCGAGGTCTGTGAGGCCCTGGTGCGCACCCTGGCCAGTCTGCGCCGCTGACCCGAACCGCCCCGTGCCAGGTGGTGTTTTGATCCGCCTCAGGCCCGCCGCCCACCGCGAAACAGCACCTCAGCCCCCGCCACGCCCCGACCCGCCGCAGCAAGAGGCCGAAACCGCTGCACAACCTCGGGCGTATCGTTGACCGGCTGACCGTCCACCTCAACCCAGGCATGGGCCTCTGGCGAGCGATTCGGCACCGCAACGCCCAGGCGAATGTCCGCGGCAACACCGCGCCGTCGCAGCATCCACCACAGGACCAGGGACTCTGCCAGACAGGCGGCCCCCCAGGGGCCCTGCCGGGCGGAGGCCCGGGCCGCCCAGGCCATGGCCGCCAGATCGACCTCGACGCCGGGGCTCGGCCGCCGCGCCGCACCGAGGCGCCGGAGCAGGCGCCCTGTGCGCCCCAACCCGAAGCGTCCCAGCGAGACCACCACCAGGGGCATCAGGGCCAGGGCCTCTGCCAGCAGCCGCCGGCGCTGCCAAGGCAGTGCCGCCAGGCGCCTAAACCTGCCCATCGCCCGTCCCATCCCCAGGCAACTCGCGAACCAGGGCGGCTGCGGTCAGCTCCGCCAGGAGGTCATCCAGATCGGCCCGCAGGACCTGGTCGCTAACCTCGTACTCCTGGACCAGGACGGCCAGGGCCCGGGCCAGGGACGCGTCTTCGGCCAACAGCTCCCAGAACCGGGCACCGACCTCGTTGAGGCTGAAATAGCGTTCGCTGGCCAGATCGAGCAAGACGCCCTCGTCCCCGACCCGCTGGAACAGGACATCCGGGGCGGCCAGATACCGCTGGTCGAATTCTGACTGCATCGTCTTAGCCCACCGTAACGCCGTCAACGTGTTGGAAGCCCCGCGGCAACAAGTGACCGCGACGGCCGCGTTCACCCATGTAGGCATCCAGGTCCGCGGGCCTGAGGGTGAAGTGCCGCTTTCCGGACAGGATGGTCAGCCCGGCCCCGGGCGGGACCACCGCCAGGGCGCAGACGAACTCCTCCCGGGCCGCGACCTTGGCCGAGGGGATGGACAGGATCTTGTTGCCCTTGCCCCGGGGCAGCCGGGGCAGATCGGTCACCGGGAAGACCAGCATGTGCCCGCTGCTGGTGATGGCCACCAGCCGGTCCTGGTCCGCGTCGCCCACCGGGATCGGCGGCAGCACCCGGGCACCGTTAGGCAGGCTGAGCACCGCCTTGCCGGCCTTGGCCTTGGCATAGAGGTCCTCCAGGACCAGGAGGAAGCCATAGCCGGCGTCGGAGGCCAGGAGCAGGGTCTGGGACGGCTCCCCGCCCAGGACGGCGACGAACTCGGCCCCCTTGGGTGGGCTCAGACGACCGGTCAGGGGCTCGCCCTGGCCGCGGGCGGAGGGCAGCAGATGGGCCTGGGTCGAGTAGCTGCGCCCGGTGGAATCCAGGAACACCACCGACTGGTTGCTGCGCACCGGCGCCGCCGCCAGGAAGCCGTCGCCGGCCTTGTAGCTTAAGGACGTCGGGTCCAGCTCGTGGCCCTTGCCGGCGCGCACCCAGCCCTTCTGGGACAGGACCACGGTGAGGGCCTCGTTGGGGGCCAGCTCCGTCTCATCCAGGGCGGTGGCCGCGGCACGCTCGACCAGCAGCGAGCGGCGGGCGTCGCCGAACTTCGCCGCGTCCGCCTCGATCTCCTCCCGGATCAGGCCCTTGAGGGCGGCCTCCGAGCCCAGGGTGGCCTGGAGCCAGTCGCGCTCCTTGGCCAGTTCGTCCTGCTCGCCGCGGATCTTCATCTCCTCCAGCCGGGCCAACTGGCGCAGCCGGGTGTTGAGGACGTACTCCGCCTGCACGTCGGAGAGGTCGAAGCGGGCCATGAGGACCGACTTGGGCTCGTCCTCGGTGCGGATGATGCGGATCACCTCGTCGATGTTGAGGTAGGCGATCAGCAGGCCGTCCAACAGGTGCAACCGATCCAGGACCTTGTCCAGGCGGTGCTGGAGGCGGCGGCGCACGGTGCGGGTGCGGAAGGCCAGCCACTCGGTGAGGATGTCGCGCAGGTCCATGACCCGCGGCCGTCCGTTCAGCGCTATCAGGTTCATATTGACCCTGACGTTGCGCTCCAGGTCGGTGGTGGCGAACAGGTGGGACATGAGCCGCTCCACATCCACCCGGTTGGAGCGCGGCACCAGGACCAGGCGGGTCGGGGACTCGTGGTCGGACTCGTCGCGCAGGTCCTCCACCATGGGCAGCTTCTTGGCCTGCATCTGGGCGGCGATCTGTTCCATGATGCGGTTGCCGGAGACCTGATAGGGCAGCGCCGTGATGACGATGTCGCCCTGGTCTATCTCGTAGCGGGCGCGCAGGCGCACACTGCCGTTGCCGGTCTCGTACATGCGCCGCAGCTCGTCCGGCGGGGTGACGATCTCCGCGGCGGTGGGGAAGTCCGGACCCGGGATGAAGCGGCACAGGTCCGCCACCGTCGCCTCCGGGTACTCCAGCAGGTGGATGCAGGCCCGCGCCACCTCGCGCAGGTTGTGGGACGGTATGTCCGTCGCCATGCCCACGGCGATGCCCGTCGCCCCATTGAGCAGCAGGTTGGGCAGGCGCGCCGGCAGCAGGGACGGCTCCTCCAGGGTGCCGTCGAAGTTGGGGACCCAGTCCACCGTGCCCTGGTCCACCTCGCCCAGCAGGACCTCCGCATAGGGGGTCAGGCGGGCCTCGGTGTAGCGCATGGCAGCGAAGGACTTGGGCTCGTCCGGGGAGCCCCAGTTGCCCTGGCCGTCGATCAGGGTGTAGCGGTAGGAGAAGGGCTGGGCCATGAGGACCATGGCCTCGTAGCAGGCGCTGTCCCCGTGGGGGTGGAACTTGCCCAGCACGTCGCCCACGGTGCGGGCGGACTTCTTGAACTTGGCCGTCGCCGCCAGCCCCAGCTCCGACATGGCATAGAGGATGCGCCGCTGCACGGGCTTGAGCCCGTCGCCCACATGGGGCAGGGCGCGGTCGAGGATGACGTACATGGA
>DYRB01000190.1 GCA_020718945.1 Lamprocystis purpurea
GGACTCCAGGTGGGTGAAGAACATGACCCGGCGTCGCCGCCCGGCGACCTGCTCGGCCAGGGTCATGGACGCCTCCGAGGACCCGTGGCCAGCGATAGGCGTGCTGGAGAAGCCGCTGACGGTCTCGTCCTCCAGCAGCCACTCGGCCACCGCGTCCTCGGCGGCCGGGGCAACAATCAGATATAGCAGGCAATGGCTCATGGCGGTCAGGCCCTCAGGTGGCCGTAGGGGATGGGAAGCAAGATCCAAACAGCTTCAGGCGTGTGCATGGCGTGGATCAGGCCCCGAAGCGGCGGTAGAGGATGGGCAAGAGGATCAGGGTCAAGGCGGTGGAGGTCGCCAGGCCACCGATGACGACTATGGCCAGGGGTCGCTGTATCTCCGACCCCGGGCCTGTGGCGAACAGGAGCGGCACCAGGCCGAAGGCGGCGATGCTTGCCGTCATCAGCACCGGGCGCAGGCGCCGCTTGGCCCCCTCGACTACCACCTCGGCACGGGGCCGGCCCAGGGCGCGGAGCTGGTTGAAATAGGTCAGCATCACCACCCCGTTGAGGACGGCGATGCCGAGCAGGGCGATGAAGCCCACCGAGGCCGGGACGGACAGGTACTCCCCGGTGAGGCCCAAGGCCGCGACCCCGCCGATGAGGGCGAAGGGGACGTTGGACAGGACCAGGGCCGCCTGCCGCACGGAGCGGAAGATGGTGAACAGGATCAGGAATATGAGCACCAGGGCTATGGGCACGACCAGGGCCAGGCGGGCGGCGGCCCTTTGCTGGTTCTCGAACTCCCCGCCCCACTCCAGGCGATAGCCGGTGGGCAGGTCCAACTCCGCGGCGACCCGGGCCTTGGCCTCGTCCACGAAGCCCACCAGGTCGCGCCCGGCCACGTTGGCGATGGCCACCGCCAGGCGGTTGCCCTGCTCCCGCGACAGGGCCACCGGGCCCTCCGTCCGCTCCATGCGCACCAGGCTCGCCAGGGGTACGGAGCGCCCGTCCGGGACCGCCACCTGGATGCCTGCAAAGCGCGCCGGGGAGTCGCGCAGGGCATCCGCGCCGCGCAGCACCAGGGGCCGGCGCAGGCCCTCGCCGTAGACGGTGCCGACCGTGGACCCCTCCACCAGGGCACGCAGCAGGGCGGCCAGGCCGTCCACGTCCAGGCCCAGACGCCCGGCGGCGAGGCGGTCCACCTCGAGATTCAGGTATTGGGCCCCGGCGTTGCGGGGTGTGTAGACATCCTGGGCCCCGGGGATGGACTCGAGGACCTGGACCAGGGCATCGGCGGTGCGGTTGAGCTGGTCCTGATCGGTGCCGAAGACCTTGACCGCCAGATCGCCGCGCACCCCGATGATCATCTCCGAGACGCGCATCTCGATGGGCTGGGTAAAGGCATAGTCCACCCCGGGGAAGCGCTCCAGCACGCTGCGGATGGCCCCCATGAGCCCCTCTTTGTCGGGGAAGCGCCAGTCCTCCCGGGGTTTCAGCACCAGAAAACTGTCGGTCTGGTTGAGCCCCATGGGGTCGAGGCCCAGTTCGTCGGAGCCGGCGCGGGCGATGACCGCCTTGACCTCCGGGACCTCGGCCAGGAGCGCCTTCTGCACCCGCTGGTCAATGGCGATGGATTCGGCCAGGCTGATGGAGGGCAGCTTTTCCAACTGGACTATCAAATCGCCCTCGTCCAGGGTCGGCATGAAGGTCTTGCCGATCTGCGTGTAGAGGGCACCGGCGCCGACCAGCAGGGCCAGGGCGACAGTCACCACCAGACCCTCGTGGCGCAGCCCCCAGGCCAGCGACGGGGCATAGACCCGGGCGATCAGGCGTACCAGCCAGGGATCGCCGTGGTCACCCTTGCCGAGCAGGAAGGAGGCCAGCACCGGGATGGCCGTCAACGACAGGGCCAGCGAGGAGAGCAGGGCGAACACAATCGTCAGGGCCACCGGGACGAACAGCTTGCCCTCCAGTCCCTGAAGGGTCAGCAGCGGCAGGAAGACGATGACGATGATGCCGATGCCCGCGGTGACGGGCACCGCCACCTCGCGCACCGCCCGGTAGATCAGGTGCAGGCGTGGCAGCCTGGCCTTGCTGTGCGCCCCCTCATGGAGATGGGTGACGATGTTCTCGACCACCACCACGGCGGCGTCCACCAACATGCCGATGGCGATGGACAGCCCGCCCAGGGACATCAGGTTGGCGGACAGATCAAAGGCGCGCATCAGGATGAAGGTGGCCAGGGCCGCCAGGGGCAGGATCAGCGCCACGGTGAGGGCGGCACGCAGGTCCCCCAGGAACAGCACCAGCAGCACCAGCACCAGGACGGTGGCCTCCAGCAGGGCCTTGGAGACGGTGCCGATGGCGCGATCCACCAGGGCCCCGCGGTTGTAGAAGGTCTCGATGCGGACCCCCTCGGGGAGGGACTCTTGGAGTTCGGCGAGCTTGGCCGCCACCCCCGCCACCAGGGCACCGGCGTTGGCACCGCGCAGGCTCAAGACCAGGCCCTCGACGGTCTCGCCGCTGCCATTGCGGGTCACGGCCCCGTAACGGGTCAGGGCCGACAGGCGCAGCTGCGCCACGTCGGCGACGCGCACCGGCTGCACCGGGTCTGGTTTGACCACGATGGCGGCCACGTCGGCCAGGGTGCGGATGGCCCCCGAGCTTCGCACCAGCAGGACCTCCTCGCCCTCGTCCAGGCGTCCGGCGCCGTCGTTGCGGTTGTTGCGCTCCAGGGCCTGACGCAGGGTATCCAGGCCAATGCCCTTGGCGGCGAGGCGGGCGTTGTCCGGGACCACCTCGAAGCTGGTGACCAGGCCGCCCAGGGCGTTGACCTCCGCCACCCCGGGTACCGAGCGCAGGGCGGGCCTGATGGTCCAGTCGAGCAGGTCGCGTCGCTCGGCGAGGCTTAAGGCATCGCCCTCGATGGTGAACATGAAGACCTCCCCCAAGGGGGTGGTCATGGGGGCGACACCGCCGCTCAAGCCCTCCGGGAGGTCGCCCCAGATGGCGTTGAGGCGCTCGGCGACCTGCGCTCGGGCCCAGTAGATGTCCGTGCCCTCGGCGAAATCGATGGTGATGTCGGTCAGGGCGTACTTGGCGATGGAGCGCAGCATGGTCTGGCGCGGGAGCCCCAGCATCTCCACCTCGATGCGGGCGGTGATGCGCGACTCGACCTCCTCCGGGGTCATGCCGGGGGCCTTGACGATGACCTTGACCTGGGTGGATGAGACGTCCGGGAAGGCGTCGATGGGCGTCTCGCGGAAGGCGCGCCAGCCGGCCCCGGCCACCAGGGCCAGGACCAGGAGCACCAGGAGGCGCTGGGTCAGGGCGAGCCGGATCAGGCGCTCCATGGGCTATTCCTCCCCGCCCAGCCAGATCGCCTTGAGGGCGACGACCCCGGACACGGCGATCCGATCGTCAGGGGCGATTCCCCCGCTGACCAGGGCGCTGCGCTCCTCCTCGGCCAGGATTTCCACCGGCAGGGCGGCGAAACCCCCGGGGCGCTGGGCAAAGACGAAGGCCCCCGCGCCGGTGCGTACCAGGGCCGCCGCCGGCAGGCGCCAGCCGGGGCGCTCTGCCCCCTTGTCTATCTGCACCTCCACGAACTGCCCGGGGCGCAGTCGGTCGGCGCCTTCCCTGACCTCGGCGCGGACCAGGACCCCCTGGTCGGTGCCGTGGACCGCAGGCCCCAGGGTGAGGATGCGGCCCTGGATGCCCGATTGCGCCACCAGCACCGGGTCGCCGGGCAGCAAGCCCTGTACCCGGTCCACCGGGACATGGACCTCCAACCACAGGGGCGAGAGGCTGGCCACCCGGAACAGGGGTGCCGCGGCGGCCACTGCCTGGCCCGTATCCACCATCCGTTCCAGCACCGCCCCGGCGATGGGGCTGCGCAGTTCTAGGGTCCCGGACAGGCGCCGCTTCCGTTTCAGCGTGGCCACCGCCTCCGCCGACATCCCCGAGAGGCTGAGGCGCTGGGTCCATTGATCCACGCTGGTGGCCTGGCCGTCATGGTCGGCCTGGGTCGCCTGGAGGCGGCGGCGGGGGATCAAGCCCTCGGCAAACAGGGCCTGGTCACGCGCCAGCTCGGCCTCGGCCAAGGTGAGGCGGGTCTGGGCCTCAAGCAGGGCGCCCTGGGCCTCCAGCAGCCCGGGGCTCTGCATTTGGGCTAGGGGCTGGCCGGCGGTCACCGGGTCCCCCAGGGCGACCAGCAGCAGGGTCAGGGTGCCGTCCTGGGGGGCGCTGACCACATGGGCCTGACGTACCGGGACCGCGACCTGGGCCGGGTAGCGGCGGCTCATGGCCCGGTCCGCGGCCTGGGGGGCCGCCAGCCCTATGCCCAGGGCGCTTTGCTGCTCGGTGCTCAGGGGGATGCTGTCCCTGGGGGCGGCCTGGGGCGTGGGTGCAATCAAGGTCAGCAAGGCGGCCAGGGCGATGCCGCCCGCAATATGGGCTGGGGATGGGTTCATGGGGCTGTGCCTTGGCATGGATATGGATGGGGCGCGGATCGGCGCCGGATCGGCCTTGGGGTGTAGATCATTGGGGCACCACACCCAGGGCCTGGTTGAGGCGAGAGCCGGCCTGGCCGAGTTCCAGGCGGCGCATTTCCAGGTTGAGGGCCGCCTCCTGGGCCTTGGTGCGCTCGCGCAGCAGGTCGGCCAGGTCCATCTCCCCGAGGTCGAAGCCACGCTGGATCAGGGCCAGGGCCGCCGCGGCCAGGGCCTGTTGGCGTTGGGCCGCGGCCAGGGCGGCCTTGGCCGCACGCTGGGCCGTATCGGACAGCTTGATCTCCGTGTCCAGTTCGCGGTGCAGGCGGGCCCGCTCGGCGGCGCGCTCGGTGTAGCCGGCCTCGGCCTCGGCCAGGCGCGGGGCCGACTGGCTGCCCAGACCGAAGGGGATGCTCAATTCCAGGGACAGGGCCGTGTCGGAGGGCGCGTCCCGGTCGGCCCAGGTGCGCTTGCCGCCCAGGCTCAGGATGGGGTTGCCCCGCCGCTCGGTCCCGACCCGGTCGCGCTCGGCGCGGGCCTGGGCGACTTCCGCCTCGGCCGCGGCCAGCCCGGGGTGATCGGCGGGGACCTCGGTCACGCGGGCCAGGGGTTCTTCCAGGGGGGCGGGGAGGTCGTGCGCGTCGGTCAGGAGGCGGTAGCGCTGGAGGGCCAGGTCCAGTTCCGTCTGGGCCGACTGGAGGGCGACCTCCTGGTTCAGGGTCTCCTGCTGGGCCACCAGCAGATCCACCTGGGCGAGTTCACCGGCGACCACCCGCCGGGCGACCTGGGCCGCCAGGGTGCGGGCGTCCCCCAGGCTGCGTTCGCTGTGGCGCACCCGGCCCCTGGCCAGGGCCGTGGCCCAGGCCGCCTCGCGCACCCGGCCCGCGACCTCCCAGGCCAGGAAGCGGTCCAGGGCGTCGGCACGCAGCCCCAGGGACTCCGCCAGGGCGTGCCGGGCGGCGCGCTGGCCGGGGAGCCACAGGGGCAGGTCGAGCATCGCCTCCCACTCCACATAGCCGGTATCGCTCGCCAGGCGGTCGTCGAAGTGCTTGATGCGCAGGGCGGGGTCATCCGCGACCAGGCTGTTGGCCTGGGTCCGCACCGCCGCCCCCTGCCGGCGCAGGGCGGCGGTCCTGGCCCCGGGTTCGGTGCGGGCCAGGGCCTGGGCCAGGGTCGCGGCCCAGGTCCCAGCTCGGGTCTGGGTTTGGGCCTGGGCCTCGGCCTTGACCTGGGCTTGCGCCTGGGGTTTGGCTTGGGTGCGACCCTGGGAGGGCCCAGCCGCGACGGATAGCGCCAGGGTGAGGAGGGCAATGGCTGGGTAGTGGGGCACGGCGCGGCTGAGGTCCTGGCAGGGTGCGATTGGCTGTCAGGTTACAGACCGAGCCTTAAACCAAGCTGAATCGTCAGCCGATCCGGCCATGGGTGCTTGCACGCCCGCCGGCTCAACCCTTGACACCGGCCAAAGGGCCCCCTAGCGTGGGTGTCAATCCGGCCCAAACCCAGGGGCCACCAGACAGGCCCCTGGCCGCGGCGCGCCCCGGGGCGGGCTCAGTTCAACGAGAGGTACCACGGCAATGGGTGGCATGGCACTGAGGCAGGAAGTCGATGAGCTCCGCGGCTACATGAAGGAGCTCAGCTACCAGGCGATGCGCACGGAGATGTCGCTGAATCGACTCTCCGAGGAGATGCGCGAGTTCAAGGACGAGATGAAGGTGTTCAAGACCGAGATGACGGTCTTCAAAGACGAGATGACCGACTTCAAGGACGAGATGCG
>DYRB01000191.1 GCA_020718945.1 Lamprocystis purpurea
AGGCGCTTGAACGCCAGCCATAGGCCTACCGCGGCCACCGGGACTATCAGCGCAAACACCGAGAGCTGATCCAGGTAGCCCAGGCCGATGGCGATCACCGCCAGGACCAGCCCCTGCTCAGGTCTGCCGTTCTCCGCTGGCGGGGCCGCCCGGGGCTGCCGGACCGGGTCCGCGCCCAGACCCCCGGCTCAGGCGGATGTCCAGGGGGCCGGTGGCGGACAGGTGCACATCCCGCTGCGGGTAGGCGAAACCGATCCCGGCGGCGCACAGCTTGTCGTAGATCGCCTGGTGCAGCTCGGTGGTGACGCCCAGGCGGTAGTCCACTGACCCGAGGTAACAGCGCAGGGTCAGGGTCAGGGCGTTGTCGCCGAACCCCTCGAAGGCGATCAGGGGCGCCGGCTCCTTGAGCACCCGCGGGTTCTCCCGGGCTGCCTCCGCCAGCAGGGCTATGGCCTTGCGGGTGTCGCTCCCGTAGTCCACTCCGACGGTGATGATGACCCGGTTGATCTGATCGGACAGGGACCAATTGAGCAGTTCACCGGTGATGAACTGCTTGTTGGGGACCAGCAGCTCCTGCTGGTCGTAGTTGCGGATGGTGGTGGCGCGGATCTGGATGCGGGTGACGGTCCCGGTGGTCCCGGCGATGGTGATCACGTCGCCTACCCGCACCGGTCGCTCGAACAGGATGATCAGGCCGCTGATGAAGTTGGCGACGATCTCCTGCAGGCCGAAGCCGATGCCCACGCCCAGGGCAGCCACCAGCCACTGGAGCTTGGACCAGTCCACTCCCAGGGTGCTCAGCACATAGAGGATCGCCGCTGCGGTGATGACATAGCCGGTGAGGGTGGTCAGGGTATAGCGCCCGCCGGCGGACACCTTGGTGTACTGAAGCAGCAGGATCTCCAGCAGGGCCGGCAGGTTGCGGACCGCGACCGCGGCGGCGACCAGGCTCACCCCGACCAGCAGCAGGTCGGCCAGGGTGACCGGAACCAGCCGCTCCTCGCCGTCCACCAGCCCCGGGTGGGACCAGAGCTGGAAGCGGTTGAGAAAGCTGAAGGCCGGCAGGACCTCGGACCAGACCGCCCAGAGCCCGACCAGCCCGGCGGCTACCACCAGGGCCCCCACCAGCGTGCGGGTCTGTTGGTCCAGGGAGGCGAGGTCTACGGTGGGCTCTTCCGCCACGGCATGCAACTCGCCATCCTCGACCGGGCCCTTGGTCGCCCCGGCCTTGCGCGCCGCCGCCCGATCCAGGGCCGCCGTCAAGGCGAGATTGCGGCGGGTGACCAGGAGCCAGCGGGATATGGCCTGGTGGGCCACGATCAGGGTCAGGGCCAGCCAGAGCGTGTGAACTATGGACTTGAGCAGGGTCCCGGCGGCGAACAGGTAGCCGGTCAGGGCCAGCATCGCCAGGGCCAGGGGCGTACCCACCGCCAGGGGGTACCAGAGGTGGCGCAGGCGGCTGGCCCAGCCCTGGGGGCGCTCGGCCAGGACATGCTTGAGGGCCCCGCGCTCTGGGTGCAGCAAATAGGCGAAGACCCCGGCGATGGCCAGACTGATGAGCAGGACCGACACGCGCCCCAGGCTGCCGGACAGGGTAGGCTCGTCGCTCAGATAGATGAGTTGGGCCATGAACCCCGCGGGCAACAGCAGGTACAGGGCCCAGCCGAAGGTGCGGCGCAGGCGGGCCATGACGTCCGCCGGCCAGCGGAAGTGCTTGTCCGCCACACCCCCCGAGATGCACAGGACGCGGAAGCTGCGCAGGTTGTAGACCATCACCGCCATGCTCACCAGCGCCAGGCCGACGTTCTTGGCGAAGGTGGTCCCCTCCACTGAGCCGGCGAGCTGCATCCCCACCAGGACCAGGAGCAGGGAGATGGGCGAGGCGACCAGGGCCGACAGGGCTATGGCCTTGAGGGTGTAGGCGAAGCGGTCGGTGCGTACCCGCCGCAGGGGCTCGGCGGTGGCCCGGATGGCCCGCAGCAGCAGCGGCTTGGCGGCGAGGAGCCCGAGGATGAACAGGACCTCCAGCCAGAACAGCACGGAATGCGTCGCCTGGTAGCGGAGGGTCGCGACGACCTCCGCCCAGCCGGGGTTGAAGACGAACCAGTCCATGGCCACCGGCAGCCCGGCGAGGCTGGCGCGGTTGATGGGCAGGACGCTGCGCACCCACAGGAGGCGTTCGGCGAGGTATTCGTCGTAGGCGCCTACGGCGTCGACGAGCTGGGCGCTCAGGGCATTGAGCTCGATGAGCCCCCGCAACAGCGTATTGGAGCCGGTCTGCATCTGCTCCAACAGGCTCGCCCGCCCCTCGATCAGCTGGGCGAGCTCCGCACGAACCCCGGAACGGTCGGGCTCTGCCAGGCCCGCTAAGGCCCGGCCCAAATAGGCGTCGCGGTCCTGGAGCCGGCGCAGATCCTCGCGGTACTGGATCTCTGCCAGGGCCGTGTCGGCGATGTGTCGCTCGCGCTCGGCCACCGCCTTGCGCTCGGCGCGCAGATCGGGCAGGGCGCGGCGCTGGTCCCCCAGGACGGGTCCGAGGACCGCCCGGGAGCCGGCCACGTCCAGGCGCTCCCGGGCGTTGCGATAGTCGTCCTCGATGCGCTTGATCTGGGCCTGAAGCTCGTTGCGTCGGCGCTCCAGACGGTCCTGGGCCGCGGTCAGGGACTTGAGCGCGTCCCCCAATGTGCTGTTGGCGCGGGCGTGCTCCTGGACCCTGGGGTCCTTGCCCTGGGCCGCGACCTCCGCGGCCTCGGCCTCGGCCTTGACCTGCTCGACCCCGGCGCGGCGACGCTCCGTCACCGCGGCCTCCAGGGCCTGCTGGCGGGCCCGGATGACCTTGAGGTCCAGGGAGGAGCGGTCGCGCCGGGCGCGCAGCAGGTCGGTGCGCACATCCAGGCTGGCCAACTCCTGTTCGATCATGCGCTGCTCGGCGATCAGGGCCCCGCGGTTGGCCTGGAGGGCCCAGCGCTTGGCCTGGGCCAGGTCCGATGAGCTCGCCTCCGGGGCCGCGGCCAGGTCGCTCTCTGCCGCCTCGATCTGGCGCTTGACCTCGACCAACCGGGCCCGGGCCTCCGCCGGTCGCCCGGTGCTGGCGTCGAGGCCTTTCTCCAGGTCGGCGAGCCTGGCCTCTTCGCTGGCGGCGTCGGAGGTCTGTTTGGCCAGGAGTTGCTCCAGGGTGCGCAGGTCGGCGTCGGTGGGGATCGGCTCGGGCCTCGGCGGCCCCTCGGGCAGGGCCCGCAGGCGCGCCGTCTCGGCGGGGGCCTCGTCCAGGGCCTTGGAGAAGGCGCCGGCCTTGGCCTCCGCCGCCTTCTGGGCCTCCAGGCCCGCCAGGGCCTTGCGGTACTGTTCGGTGAGCTTGGCCTTGGTCGCCTCGTCCAGGTCCGTGCCGGCGGAGACCTCCTTGAGCTTGCTCTCCAGCAGCCCGGCGCTGACCGTGGGGCCGTCCGCGTCGGCCACCTGGGACTGGCGTGCGCGCAGGGGTGGGGCCTCGGGGGCAGCGTTCGCCGCCGTCGGCGCAATCAGGAGCAGCGCCAGGACCAGGGGCCAGGGGCAGGGGAGGGCGCGGGCGGGGGCAGGCCGGGATGGGGTTCGCTGGGGATACATCGGGGGTCCGGGTCGGTGGTCGCTGGCTGGGCCGGTATGCTACCGGCCGGGGGCCAAGTCGGCGAGACCGCGCTGGGGGGCGGTCCCCTCAGGGCTTGGGCAGGGTCACCCCGAGTTGGCCCTGGTACTTGCCGCCCCGGTCCAGATAGGAGCATTCGCAGGGCTCGTCGGACTCGAAAAAGAGGATCTGGGCCACCCCTTCGTTGGCGTAGATCTTGGCGGGCAAGGGGGTGGTGTTGGAGAACTCCAGGGTCACATGCCCCTCCCACTCGGGCTCCAGGGGGGTGACATTGACGATGATGCCGCAGCGGGCATAGGTGCTCTTGCCCAGGCACACCACCAGGACGTCCCGGGGGATGCGCAGGTACTCCACGGTACGGGCCAGGGCGAAGGAGTTGGGGGGGATGATGCAGACGTCGGACTTGAGGTCCACGAAGCTGTTGGAGTCGAAGTTCTTCGGATCGACGATGGCCGAGTTGATGTTGGTGAAGATCTTGAATTCATCGGCACAGCGCACGTCGTAGCCGTAGCTGGAGGTGCCGTAGGAGATGATCCGCCCGGTCTCGGACTCGCGCACCTGGCCGGGGGCAAAGGGCTCGATGATGCCGTGGCTCTCCACCATGCGGCGGATCCAGCGGTCGGACTTGATGGACATGGCGCAACCCCTCTCGAAAGGCCCTTGGGGCCGGGCGGAAAACGGGGCAGGGTACAACGCCCGGCCCCCGGCCGCCATCCTTCCCGCGGCCATCGCCGGGCCTGGCCCACGGCCGCCGTCACTCCTTCAACAGCAAGCGCTTGGCCTCGTTGATCTTGGCGGCCAGGTAGTCGGACCCGCCCCGGTCGGGGTGGAAGCGCTGCATCAGCCGACGGTGGGCGGCGCGGACCTCCTCGTCGCTGGCCCCCTCGGCCAGGCCGAGGATACGCAGGGCCTCGTCCCGGTCCATGCGGGTGTTGGCGCCCAGGCCAGTCCCGGGGCTGGGACCGGCCCGGGGGCCGGGGTCCTGGTCGCGCCAGGCATCGCCCCGCTCCCGGTCGAGGTAGGTCTCCAGCAGGGTGGCGGACTGGGGGTCCTGGGCCCGGCATTGCCCGAGCAGGGCCAGCAATTCCGAGAGGGATAGCTCCGACAGGCGCCTCCCGGCCAGGGGCCCTTCGCGGACGCTGCCGTCCATGCGCCCGCTGGCGTGCTCCAGGGTCATGTCCAGGAGGCGGGTGCGGATGGCCGATGCCTGGGGGCCGCCACCCAGGGCCCCGGCGGCCCCGGGGAGACCGCCCAGGCCCAGGCCGCGCAGGAGCTGTTGCAGGGCCGGCAGCAACCGTGCGAGTTGGGCCAGGCGCAGCAGGGCCGGGACCGCGGCGGCCAGGGCGGCGAAGATGGGATTGAGGCGCCCGGTCACCACCAGCACCAGCAGCAGGCCGATACCCCCGTAAAGGGCGACCTTGCGCAGCACCGCGGCGACCTGGGCCGGGGGGGTGCGGCGGAACCAGGGTAGGCCCCAGAACACCAGGGCTATCACCCCGACCAACAGCAGGACTCTCCACATCACGGCTCAGTCCCCGCCTGGGGGGCGACCTGATGGGTGAGTTGGGCCACGGCCCCGCCGCGGCTGCGCCCGAACTGGGCCAGGGCCTTGCGCCCACCGGCGGCATAGACGGCCACGGCGCTCAGCAGGTCGCGCAGGACCTGGGGGCTGCGGACATCGAAGGGGGCGTAGGCCCCGCCGCTCAGCCGGGCGATCTGGCGCAGGCTGCGTTCTGCCAGGGGGTCGCCGCCCTCCTGGAAGACGAAGGCCGGCAGCCCAAGGAGCCCGAGACGGCCGGCCAGGGCGGCCAGCCCGTCCGGCCCCTCCTCCATGCAGTCGCCGACCAAGACCAGGGCATTGACTCGGCCGCGGGCGGTCTCGTCCAGGGCATGGGCCAGGACCCGGCCGATCTGGGTCAGGCCGGCGACGCAGCGCACCCGGGACATGAGGCCGAGCAATTCCCGGGCATCGGTGCACCAGGGCGAGGCGGACAACTCGGCGACCCCCCGGTAGTAGCAGAGCTGGACCTCCAGCCCGCCCAGGTCGCGGGTCTCGGTGAACATGGCCGACTGGATGCGCATGGCCTGGTCCCAGGTAGGCTCACGGCTGGCGGTGGCATCCAGGGCAAAGATCAGACGGCCGCGCCCGACGCCGCGGCGCGGGGTGGCGGCGACCTGGCGCAGGAAGGCGGCCACGGCGCCGGGATCCGCACCGGCGTCGGTGCCTTTAAGGTCTCGGGGTTTGCCCGGCCCAGCCGCCGACTGGGGCGGGCGCACTGGGTCTTTGCCGTCTGGGGTCATGTGGACATGGGGCCATGCGGGGATACTGGCCGCAAGCATACCCGGCCCGCCCCCCCGCAAGCCAACGTTGCCGATGCGTATCAGGGTTAACCCCAGGACCGACCTCGGCCATAATCCGTCCCTGGCGGGGCGACCCGAGACCTCATCAACACATCAGGGGCGAGGGTCAATGACGGGAGATGTGTGCCGGCAATGCCATGTTTCGAGGCGAGATCGGTGCCCGTGGGAGCGCCGCCTCGGCGCGACCGGGCGCAGCGCAGCGAGCCCGGTGACCACCAGGTTACGCGGTCGCGGCGACGACTCCAGGGA
>DYRB01000192.1 GCA_020718945.1 Lamprocystis purpurea
GGGTGGTGCCCATCGGCCCGGGCGGGGTCGGGTCCGGCATGGGGTCCGGTGTGGCTTGCGGTGTGTCGTCGGCTGCATTGGGCCCCATGTCCTTTGCCTCGCTGTCACTTGCGGCTCACCTGGTTTTCAGAGGGCCAAGGGTACGGGATAGGCCGGTGCCTTGTCCTCGGCACCGCTGCCTGGGTGCCAGGGCGACCGGCCTGACTGCGGCCCGGGGGAGCGGTATCAGCGCCTTCCGGTAGCCGCGGCGCAGAGCACCCAGAGGGGCCTAGCACCGCGGAGCGGTGTTACGAGGAGGTGCGAAGCATGAATTCGATGAAGGGCTTCGCCGCGGCCTGCGCGGTGCTGTCTTGGATTCTCCTCGTCACACCGCTCCAGGGTGTCCCCTCGTCCCACCGTTACGCGGTATTTCGCAGCTCCCGGCACTCTGCGCCCTGGGCGAGGGGGGCGGGGAGTTCGCGCAGACCCCACCCGATACGTGACACCGCGCAGCGGTGTGACGAGGTCAAGCCGCTCCCTCCGGCTGGGCTTCGGCGCTTGGCCCCGGCAAGTCTAACCCGGCGAACTGTATGGGTCGGGGGCCGCGGAGCGCATAGAGACGCCGTGCTTGGCCGGTCAGATGGTGCCCACCACAGTTGACACCCCGCCAACTGTAGTTTACGGTTACTCCGTGATCGAGATCCTTAAGAGCGAAACCTTTGAGCACTGGCTCGGTTCCCTGCGTGATCGGCGGGCGGTCTCCCGCATCAATGCCCGCCTGCGTCAGGTCTCGCTTGGCAACCTCGGCGATGTCGCACCCGTCGGCGAGGGCGTTTTCGAGTTGCGGATTTTTTACGGGCCCGGCTACCGGCTTTACTTCATCCAGGACGGGCGCGCACTGGTCGTGCTCTTGTGCGGGGGCGATAAGTCGACCCAACAGCGGGATATCGAACGCGCTAAGGCGCTGGCGAGTGACTGGAGAGCATGAACGATGCCTGAGACCTTCACCCGGTGGGACGCGGCGGACTACCTCAAGACAGAGGAGGATGTTCGTCAATACCTGGAGGCGTGCGTCGAAGAGGACAGCGGCGACGGCGCATTGATTCGCGCGGCCCTATCGGACATCGCCCGCGCGCGTAACCTCAGCGAATTGGCCCGCCAAGTGGGCATCAGTCGCGAGGGGCTGCGCAAGGCCCTGTCCGCGACGGGAAACCCGTCGTTCGCTCTGGTCCTGAAGATCGCCCGTGCGCTCGGCTTGGAGTTGCACCTAACGCCTGCCCAAGTCTCCTGATCGCTTCAGGTCGCAGCGAGAAGGAAGCTCGCCGACGGTCCGCGCCCGCATGCAGGTACCGGGACCAGGAGGCTCAGTCGCGGAGGTTCGCCGAAGCACCCAACGAGCATTTTCAGGCGCAGGCGCGACGCCCAAAGCCCCGACTTGCCCCTCACGGGCGACTGGCCCACGCTCAATCTGCCGGGCCGGGCCATCGAGAAGTAGGAGCAGTGCCGGAAGTAGCCCGTTCGCAACCTGCCCGTCAACCCCACCCCGAGTTGATCTTTCCCCAGGCCGCGTTTAGTTTGCCCCCTGCCCGCCGCAGCCCTGGACCCCAGCATGAGCACCCCCGACACCAAGCGCCCCAGCCTCTCCGTGGTCATCCCCCTGTACAGGGAGGCGGACAGCGTCGCCCCCCTGCTGGCCCGGGTCCACGAGGGACTGGCGGGCTACGGCGGGCCCTGGGAGCTGATCTGCGTGGACGACGGCAGCCGGGACGGGACCAGCCTGCGCCTGCACGATGCGGCCCAAGGGTACGGGGACCACGTCCGCGTGATCCGCCTGGGGCGCAATTACGGCCAGACCGCGGCCATGCAGGCCGGCTTCGACGCCGCCCGCGGGGAGCTGATCGCCTCCCTGGACGGGGATTTGCAGAACGACCCGGCGGACATTCCGCGCCTGGTGGACGAACTGCTGGAGCGCGACCTGGACCTGCTCCAGGGCTGGCGACGCGACCGCCAGGACGCCCTGGTGATGCGCAAGATCCCCTCGCGCATCGCCAACCGGCTCATCGCCCGGGTGACCGGGGTGCGACTGCACGACTACGGGTGCAGCCTTAAGGTCTACCGCGCCCGGGTGCTCAAGCGGGTGGCCCTGTTCGGGGAGATGCACCGCTTCATCCCGGTGTGGGTCGCCGGGGTGACGGACCCGCAGCGCATCGGCGAGAGCGTCGTGACCCATGCCCCGCGGCGCTTCGGGACCTCCAAGTACGGGATCTCCCGCACCTTCCGGGTGCTGCTGGACCTGCTGGCGGCCTTCTTTTTCCTGCGCTACGGGTCCAGGCCGGGGCACTTCTTCGGCTCCATCGGCCTGGCCCTGGGGGCGGTCGGGTCCCTGATGATGGGCTACCTGCTGGTGGTCAAGTTCCTGCTCGGTCAGGACATCGGGACCCGGCCCCTGCTGTTTGTGTCCATCCTGCTCCTGGTCGCCTCCCTCCAGTTCCTGACCACCGGCATAGTGGCGGAGATGCTCACCCGCACCTTCTACGCCTCCTCGGACCGCACCCACCACTGTATCGCCTGGCAGACGGACCCGGCGACGGCCACCTGGCGGGACGCGGCGTGAACGTGCTGGACAGGGCCTTCGCCTCGCCCAGGTCTGGCCTGACCCTGGTCGCCGCCGCCCTGCTGCTCGCCTTCTTCTGGCAACTGGGCCAGGCCCCCCTCTACGACCTGGACGAGGGGGCCTTCACCGAGGCGACCCGGGAGATGCTCGCCTCGGGCAACTACATCACCCCGCACAAGGACGGCCAGCCGCGCTATGACAAGCCGGTGCTGATCTATTGGCTCCAGGCCGCCTCGGTCCAGATCCTGGGTCTCAACGAACTGGCGCTGCGCCTGCCCTCGGCCCTGGCCGCCACGGCCTGGGTCCTGGCCCTGTGGGTCTTCGTGCGCGAGCGCCTGGACAGCCCCACGGCGACGGTGGCGGCCCTGACCATGGTCCTGTCGCTGCAAGTCGCCCTGATCGCCAAGGCGGCGGTGGCGGATGCAATACTGAACCTGTTCATCGCCCTGACCTTCTTCGACATCTACCGCTATGCCCTGGCGCCCAGGCGTGGCCTGGCCCTGCGGGTCTTCCTGTGGATGGGCCTGGGCTTCCTGACCAAGGGCCCGGTGGCGGTGTTCTTCCCCCTGGTGGTCAGCCTGATCTGGTTCCTGTCCCGGGGCCAGGGCCGGACCCTGTGGCAGGCCGCCTTCACCCCGCTGGGCTGGCTGATCTTTCTGGGGGTGGCCGGGCCCTGGTACCTGGCCATCTACCTGGACAACGGGCCTGGCTTCTTCGAGTCCTTCTTTCTGAAGCACAACGCCGGGCGCTTCGGCGGGGCCCTGCATGGGCATTCCGGCTCGGTCTTCTACTACTTCGGCGTCCTGCCCCTGATCCTGCTGCCCTTCACCGGCTGGTTCCTGCGCCTGCTGCCGACGCTCCGCCGGGCCTGGGCGGACCCGCTGGATCGATTTCTGTGGCTCTGGTTCCTCAGCGTGTTTGTGTTCTTTTCCTTCTCCGGGACCAAGCTGCCCCACTACATGCTCTACGGGGCCACGCCGCTCTTCGTCCTCATGGCCCGCCACCGCGACCTGCTCACCCAGCGCTGGCTGGCCTTGGCCCCGCCCCTGGTCTTTCTGGCCCTGCTGTTTGCCCTGCCGGACCTGCTGCCGCTGATCCCGGCGGCGGAGGGCCGGCCCCACCAGGCGGCCCTGCTCGCCGAGGGGCTGCACCTGCTGGACGCGGACTATCGAGTCTGGACCGGCCTGGGGTTGGCCCTGGCCCTGGGGCTGGCCCTGATCCCGGCGGCGGGGGCCAGGGTCTGGCAGCGCCTGGTGCTGATCGGCTTGGTCCAGACTCTGGTGGTCTTCGGCGCGCTGACCCCGCGGGTCATGGAGGCCCTGCAGGGACCGGTGAAGGAGGCGGGGCTGCTGGCCAAGGGGCTCGGCCTGCCCACCGTGGTCTATCGCACCTCCATGCCGAGCTTCAGCGTCTACCGTGAGGCCATCACCCCGCAGATCGGTCCCGAGCGACCCCTGGCCCCGGGGGACCTGGTCTTCCTGCGCATCGACAAGCTCAAGGCCCTGGAAGGGGAATTGCCTGGGGTGGGCCGGGAGGTCCTGTTCCAGCGCGGCCCCGTGGCCCTGGTGCGGCTGGGGGTGGCGCCATGAGACGGCCCCTGCCCCGCTACCTGGCCAACGACCTGCACTGGACCCTGGTCGATGGGGTGGCCCGGACGCCGGAGGTCCCGGCGGCGGGCGTCGCCTGGCTGCGCACCTGGGCCCTGCTGTGCCTGACCGTCGCCCTGGCCCTGTACCTGTCCTGCGGCTACCAGTGCGGCTTTCTGCGCCTCAACGCCTGGGCCGCCGGGGCCCCGCCCTGGGTCTGGCAGTGGCTCACCGCCCTGGGCGACGAGCGGGTCCCCTTCGCCCTGTCCCTGCTGTTCGCCCGCCGCTATCCGCAGGTGTTCTGGGCCCTGGTGGTGGCGGGGCTGGCGGGCACGGTCTTCACCCACCTGGGCAAGCCCCTGTTCGACGCCCTGCGCCCGCCCGCAGTGCTCGACCCTGGGACCTTCAACCTGATCGGACCGGCGGTGCGCCGCATCAGCTTCCCCTCCGGGCACAGCGCCACGGCCGGGGTCTTCTTCGGGGTCCTGGCCTGCTATGCGCCCAGGCCCTGGATGCGCGCCGGGCTCAGCCTGCTGGCAGTGCTGGTGGGCTTGAGTCGGGTGGCGGTGGGGGTGCACTGGCCGGTGGACGTGGCCGCCGGGCTCATGGGCGGGGTGCTGGCCGCCTGGCTCGGGGTACGGATCGCGAACCGCTGGCGCTGGGGCGCCCTCAACGGGTCCAGACACCTGGCCCTGGTGACATTGGCGGTGCTATTCACGGTCAGCCTGACCTACTGGGACGGCGGCTATACCCTGGCCACCGGGCTGCTCCGCACCCTGGGGATGCTCGGCCTGGGCTGGGCCGCCCTGGCCTATGTGATCGGGCCCCTGGGGCGCTGGGGGCAGAAAATCTGAGCGAAGGCCGGGGGACCGGCCGCAGGTTCGCTCAGTGCCTGCTGGTGGACGAGGTCGCGGCCTCGGGCGGGGCTTTAGGCTCGACGGCTGACGCCTTCGCCTGGGTTTTGGTCTTGGCCTTGGGCTGGGCTGTCGTCGGCACCTCGGCCTTGCCCTTGTCCTTGGACTGGGCCGCCGCGGGCGCTGCCTTTCCCTTGGGATCGCCGCCCGGGGATTCGGCCTTGGCCTTGGCCTCCGGGGGCAGCTTGCCGGCCTTGGCGTCCTTGAAGGCGCGGTCGGCGTCGCGGGCCTCGCGCTCGGCCTGCTTTACCCGCTCCCGATAGGCATCGCTCTCGACCCGGCCGCCCCGGGCTATGGTCTGCCAATCGTCGTCGCCCCTCCGTTTGGCCGCCTCCAGCTTGTCCTGAGCCGCCTCCAAGCGCCGCTTGGCCTCGGCGATGGCCGTGTCCTTCTGGGCCTTCTCAGCGGCGCGCTGCTTCTCGCTGGCGGCCGCCCGGCGCGCGGTCTCCTGACGAATACGCTCGGCCTTCAGGGTCGCCTCCTGATCGGCGTCCCCCTGCACGCTGACCGGTTCGACCCCGGCGGCGGCGGGGGGCGGGCGACTGGAATAGGTGACATTGCCCTGGGCATCGACGGATTTGTAAATCCCCTGGCTGTGGACCAGACCGGTCCAGGCGAGGGACAGGGCGCACAGGAGGTAGAGCGGTATGGAGGGGTGCATGGGCCTACTGCGGACACTGGGCACGGTTGCTTGGGTGCCGATAGTCTAGCGGATTGGCCAGCGGGGAATGTGACGGCGGGGACAGTGCCCGGGCCAGGCCCGGGCACCGGATCGGATCAGAAGTCGCCGGTGGCCCCGGCGGTCATGATGGTCAGCATCTGGCCATTGGTGGTGATGGCGATGGCCCTCAGTTCATCAGGCAGCGGGAAGGCGCTGATGATCATGTCCAGGTTGAGCATCTCCAGCCAGATCTTGCCCTTTTCGTCCGCCACCACGGCGATGCGGCAGGGCATATAGGCGGCATAGATGGTGTTGAACTTGACCATCTTGATGGCGTCTTCCGGGTTGCAGAACTGGAGGATCTCCAGGATGGGGGCGTCATGGCCGCGGGCGCGCAGTTCGCCCCCCACGTCCTGGCGACCGACCAGCTTCATGTTCAGCTCGGCGGCCTTGGAGAGCATGGCCTCGATGG
>DYRB01000193.1 GCA_020718945.1 Lamprocystis purpurea
CTGGCTGGTGGACGAGGAGTCGGCCCTGACTACCTTCCATTCGGATGTCCCGGCGCAGGCCCGGCGGCGGCTGCTCGACAGCGCCAGTGCCGGCGAGGTCGCCGCCATCGCCGACCTCTGGGCCGCCTGCCTGGAGGTCCAGGGTCTGACCCATGCGCGGCTGCACCCGGAGGACCTGGTGGACCTGTCCCCGGAGCAGGCCGAGCGCCTGCTGGCGGCGGCCGGGCCCGCGGACGCGGACCACGCCGGCGACCATGCCCTCGCCCAGCGCCAACTGCATCGGGATGCCGCCGCCCGGCTCCAGGCCCTGCTCGACCGGGTGGGCGTCGACCTGACCCTGAGCGGCCTGCTCAAGGGCCTCACCGGCGAGGACTTGGTGGAGAGCCTCAAGCCCAAGCTCGCCCGCTACCTGGGGGCCTACCTGGACGAGGGCTTCGCCCCCTGGGTCAACCCGCGCCGGGACCAGGGCCTCTACGCCGCCTGGCGGGTTGCCGCCCGGGTGGACCTGACCCCGGTGTTCCGCGACCTGGGCGCCTGGGGCACTGAGTTGGAGTCCCTGCCCCCGGAGCCCCTGGAGGCCATCGTCGCCGAGCTCAAGCGCATGGGCCTGCCCCGGGAGCGCTGGCTCGGCTACCTGGAGCGTCTGGCCCTGGAACTGCCCGGCTGGTCCGGCATGGCCCTGTGGCGGGACCGTCACCCCCAGTACCGCAGCGGCGATGGCCCCGTGTCCATGCTCGACTACCTGGCCCTGCGCCTGGTGCTGGAGCGCATCTACGCCCAGGCCCTGTGCCGCACCCAGTGGCAAGTCGAGGCGAGCCTGGACCTGCTGCGCTGGTACTTCCGCCACAACCCGGAGGAGTTCCTGGTCCGCGACGCCCTCTTTGGCCCGCGAAACGGCGGACCGCACGCCGACCGCCTGCCCGAGTACCTGGCCGCCGGGGCAGAGCGCGCCGCCGCCCACTCCGACCTGGACCGCGGGGATCGCGGCTGGGCCCGCCTGGCGGCCCTGATCTGGACCTGGCAGCACAGTGGGAGCGGCGCCCTGGCCGCGCCAGCTTCGGAGCCCGCCCCGGCGTCCGGCGACGACGCAGCCAGCCCGTCGCCCCGTCCGGGTCCGGCCCCGACGGTTCTGGGCAGTGCCTGGCCCCTGTTCCGCCTGGCCCAGCACCTGGGGCTGGCCGGGGCCGAGGTCCGCCGCCTGGGCCCCGCCGGGGCCGCCGAGGTGGCCGAATGCCTGGGGCGCCTGGACCCGGACGGTGCCGGCTACCTCTGGCTCCAGGCCTTCGAGCGCCACTACCGGGAGCAGATCCTCAGCGCCCTGGCTTACAACCGCGGGCGCGGGCGCTTCGCCCGCCGCGACCCGGATGCATTGCCGGCTGCCCAGGTCATGTTCTGCATGGACGACCGGGAAGAGGGCGCCCGCCGTCACCTGGAGGAATTGGCCCCGGACATCGAGACCCTGGGGGCCGCCGCCCATTACAGCGTGCCCCACAACTGGCTGGGCCTGGACGACACCCAGGTCAGCGCCTTGGCCCCGGTGATCCCCGCCCCGGTCATCCCCACCCAGGAGGTGCGCGAGGTCCCGAGGCCCGAGTGCCAGGCGGTCGGGGAACTCCACACCCGCCGTCACCGCTCCCTGCGCGCCTGGACCGAACGCCTGCTCCAGGGCGGCCGGCGCGGCATCGTCGAACCGGCGGCGGTGGCCGCCCTGGCCGGGCCCTTCGCCGGGCTGTCCTTGGCGGCCAAGCTGGCGGCCCCGGCGGGTTTCGCGCGGCTGACCCGGGCCCTGCGCCTGGCCGTGGAGCCGCAGCCGGCCACCGGCATCGCGTTCACCGCCCCCAACGACAGCCCACCGGCCACGGTGGAGGCCCCGCGCCTGGGCTATACGGACGCCGAACAGGCGGAGCGGGTCGCGGCCCTGCTGTCGAGTTCAGGGCTCACCGATGGTTTCGCGCCCCTGGTGGTCATCCTCGGCCACGGCTCGCGCAATCAGAACAACCCCCACGCCTCGGCCTACAACTGCGGGGCCTGCTCTGGGCGCTTCAGCGGGCCCAACGCCCGCCTGGTCAGTTCCATGGCCAACCGGCCCCAGGTCCGTGCCCTGCTGGCGGGGCGCGGGATCGTGATCCCGGACGGGACCTGGTTCGTCGCCGGCGAGCGCGACACCTGCAACGATGCCCTGGACTGGTACGACACCCAGGACGTCCCCGTGGGCCCGGCCGCGACCCTGACCCGGGTCCAGGCGGCCCTGGACCAGGCCTGCGAACTCCACGCCCAGGAACGCTGCCGGCGCTTCGCCTCGGCCCCTGCGGGGATGGACCCGGCCGCCGCCCACCGCCATGTGGCGGACCGCGCCCTGGACATCTCCCAGGTCCGCCCTGAGCTGGGCCACGCCACCAACGCCTGCGCCTTCTTCGGCCGCCGCTCCTTGAGCCGCGGGGCCTTCTTCGACCGCCGCGCCTTCCTGATCTCCTATGACCCGACCCGGGACCCGGACGGGGACATCCTGGAGCGGCATCTGGTCATCAATGGGGCCGTGGGGGCAGGGATCAGCCTGGAGTACTACTTCTCCGCCTCCAACGACGAGGGCTACGGCTGCGGCTCCAAGGTCACCCACAATGTCACCGGCTTCCTCGGCGTCCTGGAGGGGACCTCCTCGGACCTGCGCACCGGGCTGCCGCGGCAGATGGTGGAAATCCACGAGGCCATGCGTCTGCTGGTGGTGGTGGAGCAGACTACGGAGATGCTCAGCGCCATCTACCAGCGCCAGCCCGCGGTGGCGGAGCTGGTGGGCGGGGCCTGGGTACAGCTCGTGGCCCTGGACCCGGACAGCGGGGCACTGTCGCTCTTCAAGCCCGGGGTGGGCTGGGTCCCCTGGCAGCCCCAGGCCGAGGCGCCGCCCCGGGTGAAGCGTTCGCCGGAGTGTTACCTGGGTTTCAGCGGGCCGCGCCCGCCGGCCCTGGTTGCGGCGCCGGACGAGGAGGTCATACACCATGCCTGACCTGATGCTCCAGGTACTGGCCGCCCTGATCCCGCTGCCGCCCCTGGTCGCGGCCCTGTGGATCGGCAGCGACATTGCGCTCCGCCCCGGGCGCGGCGAGGCGGCGGAGCGCCCCACGGCCCGCATTGCCCTGACCGCCGCGGGCCTGGCCCTGGCGGCGGTGCTGGCCCTGGACCTGATGGCCCTGATCGCCGGGGCCCCGGGGCAGGTGCAGTGGGGGACCTGGCTGGCCAGCGGCAGCATTGCCGTCGGGCTAAGCCTGACCCTGGACCCATTGGGCCTGATCATGGCTAGCCTAATCGCCCCCATCTGCCTGCTGGTGCTCCGCTTCTCGGTCCACTACATGCACCGGGAGCCGGGCTTCCGGCGGTTCTTAGCAGTGCTCTGCCTGTTCACTGGGGCCATGCTGATCATCGTCACCGCGGGCAACGCGGTGCTCGCCTTCGTCGGCTGGGAGCTGGCCGGGGTCAGTTCCTATCTGCTCATCGGCTACGCCAAGGACCGGGTCCAGGCCACCGAGTCCGCCACCCGCGCCTTCGTCACCAATCGCATCGGCGACGCCGGCTTCCTGCTGGCCATATTCCTGTGTCTGGCCTGGCTCGGCAGCGCCGAATGGCCGGCCCTGGCGGCGGGTGCGGCGGGGCTCAAGGGCCTGCCCGCCGGGCTGATCCTGCTCGGCTTCCTGGTCGCGGCCCTGGCCAAGTCCGGCCTGGTCCCCTTCTCGGGCTGGATCATGCGCGCCCTGGAGGGCCCGACCCCATCGAGCGCCGTGTTCTACGGCTCGCTCATGGTGCACGCCGGGGTCTACCTGCTCATCCGCGTATCCCCCCTGTTCCCCCAGGCCCCGGCCCTGATGCCCCTGATCGGTCTGCTCGGGCTGGTCACCGCCCTCTACGGCTGGCTCATGGGCCTGACCCGGGCGGACGTGAAGGGGGCCCTGATGGCCTCCACCCTGACCCAGGTCGGGCTCATGTTCCTCTGGTGCGCCCTGGGCTGGGTGGAACTGGCCACCGCCCATCTGGTCCTGCACGCCCTGTGGCGGGCCTACCAGTTCCTCCACGCCCCGGCCCTGATGCACTGGACCCACAGCAGGCCGCGGCCGGTGGCCGGCTGGCTGGCCCGGCACCGGCGGCTGTACAACGCGGCCCTGCAGGGGTTCTGGCTGGACCCGGCGGCGGATGCCCTGCTCACCCGTCCGACCCTGGGCCTGGCCCGGGACCTCCAGGCCTTCGACGACCAGGTGGTCCACCGCCTGGTGGGCCTGCCGGATCAGGCCCAGGCCCTATCTTCGGTCGCTGACTGGGAGGCCCGGCGCGGCCATGGCGGGGCGGCCAGGGGCCTGGCCCGGGCCCCTGGGCTGCTCGGCGGCGTCATGGAGTGGCTGGCGGGGGCCCTGTACTGGTTCGAGGAGCGCCTGGTCCTGAGCGGCGGCGGCGAGGGCCTGCAGCGGGTCCTGCGCCTGCTCGGCGGCTACCTGCTCCAGGTCGATGAGCTGCTGACCCGGCCGCGCTACCTGATGCTGCTCATCATGGCGACCCTTGTGGTCATCCTTTAACCCGGATAGGGCAATTCAGCCGCAAATGAACGCAAATGGACGCAAATAAACAAAGACTTACCGTCCATGCCCGCCTCAGCGTGCCGGCCTTGATCATGATCCAGACCAGCAACTCGCACGGCTGCGTAGTCAGGGCTTCCAGCCCTGAGGGTGTCAGGCCAAGATGGCCTGACTACGCGCTCGGCGAGCCGAGGTGGACGCAATCATGATCAAGGCAAGCGTGCAGGTGAGCGGCGAATGCCGGATAACCCGATGATCCATTTGCGTCTATTTGCGTTCATTTGCGGCTCAGTGTTCTTCTTGGGTTCATGGAGCCGGGTATGACCACCGTGGCGACCCTGACGACCACCGCCGGCGAACTGCCGGTGCTGGCCCTATTGCAGGCCCTGCCCCTGGCCGCGGCCCTGGCCCTGCTGTGGGTGCGCCGGGAACGGCCGGCCATTGCCCTGGCGGTGGTTGCCGGCCTGGCGGATCTGGGGCTCGGTGTCTATCTGTACCTGCGCCTGGACCAGGGCAGCGCGGCCCTGCAATTCGCCGAGCGCTGGACCCTGGGCCCATTGCTCAACTACCACGTCGGGGTGGATGGCGTCTCGGTCCTGTTCATCCTGCTCACCGCCCTGCTGTCCCTGCTGGTGGTGATCTATGCCCCGGTGCGGCGGCTCAAGCCCGTGCCGCGCTTCCTCGCCCTGGCCCTGGCCTGCGAGGCGGTCCTGATGTCCCTGTTCTGCACCCTGGACCTGCTGTGGTTCACGGTCCTGGGCGGGGCCGAACTCTGGCTGGTGGGCTATCTGATGGGGCGCTGGGCGACCTCGCCGGCGGAGGAGCTGGCGCTCAGCCGCTATTACCAGTTCATGGGCACCGGGCTGGGCCTGTTGCTCGCCGGGACCCTGCTGCTGGGCTGGAACTTCGCCGCCGGTCACGCCGGGAGCTGGAGCTTCGATTTGACCGAACTGGCCGGGGTGCAGGTGGACCCGGGGCTGGCCTCCCTGGCCTTTTTCCTGCTGTTCTACGGCCTGGCCATCCGCACCCCGCTCTTCCCCCTGCACGGCTGGTTGCCCCTGGTGGCGGAGCACGGCAACGTGGCGGTGGCCCCGGTCTTCCTGCTCGGGCTCAAGGTCGGCATCTACGGCCTGCTGCGCTTCGTCTTCCCCCTGTTGCCGGAGGCGGTGGACCGCTGGAACGTCTATGTGGTGGCCTTCGCCGCCGCCGGGATCTTCTACGCCGCCCTGCTCGCCCTGATGCAGACCAACCTGCGGCGGCTGCTCGCCTACGCGGTGGTGAGTCACACCAGCGTGCTGGTCATAGGGCTGTTCAGCCTGGGCACCGCCGCCTTCCAGGGGGCGACCATGCTGTCGGTGAACTTCGGCATGGCCATCGCCGGGCTGCTGTTCATGACCGGCTTCGTCTACAGCCGCATGCGCACCACGGCCCTGGACAAGCTGGGCGGGCTGTTCGACCGCCTGCCCATGATCGGCATCGCCTTCTTCGTGGCCGGGTTGTCCATCGTCGGCATGCCCGGCACCCCCGGCTTCGATGCCGCCCACCTGATGCTGGAAGCGGCTATAGCCCGCTTCGGTGCCCTGGTGACCATAGCCGCGGCCCTGGGCAACGTGGCCGCGGCGGCCTTCCTGCTGTGGGCCTTCCAGCGCGCCTTTCTGGCCCC
>DYRB01000194.1 GCA_020718945.1 Lamprocystis purpurea
GCCGCGGCCGGCCGGACCGGTCCTGGACCCTCAAGCGGCCCTGGCCGCCCTGGACCGATTCATGGACGCCCAGGTCCGCCGCGGCGCGAACGGTGATCCGCGGGTCCTGGCCGCCCGCGAGGCCCTGTGGGCGGCCAGCGGGGCGGGGGCGCAGGCGACGCCCGGCAGCTTCACCCTCACGGCCCCGACCGGTTCCGGCAAGACACTGGCCATGCTGCGTTTCGCCCTGGGGCATGCCGCGCAACATGGCCTGAGGCGCGTCGTGCTGGCGGTCCCCTTTCTGACCGTCATCGAACAGACTGCGCGGATCTATCGCCAGGTGTTTGCCGGTTTCCCCGAGCAGTTCGTTCTGGAGCACCACAGCCTGGCGGGGCTGGGCGAGGAGTCCGAGCGCGGGGACGCCGAGCGGCCCCAGGAACGCCAGCGCCGCCTGCTCACCGAGAACTGGGACGCCCCCATAGTCCTGACCACCAATGTCCAGTTGCTGGAGTCCCTGTTCTCTAACCGCCCGGGGGCCTGCCGCAAGCTCCACAACCTCAGGGAGTCGGTCATCCTGTTCGACGAGGCCCAGAGCCTCCCGACCCACCTGGCCGTCCCAACCCTGGCGGCCCTGTCCCACCTGGTCGATGCCTACCGCTCGACCGTCGTCTTTGCCACCGCCACCCAACCGGCCTTCGACACCTTGCACCAGGCGGTGGCCAAGCAGGCCCCGGGCGGCTGGCAGCCCCGCGAGCTGGTACCGGACCACGCCGCCCTGTTTGCCGCCCTCAAGCGCGTGGCTGTGACCTGGCCCACCCCCGGGGAGCGCCTCGGGTGGGACACCCTGGCCGGGGCTGTGGCCGCGGCCGACCAAGTCCTGGTGGTGGTCAATCTCAAGCGCCATGCCCTGGCCCTGCTCGATGCCCTGGCGGACACCCCCGACCTGTTTCACCTCTCCACGAACCTGTGCGCGGAGCACCGGCGGGCCGTGTTGACCCAGGTCAGGGCACGCCTGGAGGCGGGTCGGCCCTGCCGCCTGGTCTCCACCCAATGCGTGGAGGCCGGGGTAGACCTGGACTTCCCCCAGGTCTATCGGGCCATGGCCCCCCTGGACGCCATAGCCCAGGCGGCCGGGCGCTGCAACCGCGAGGGGCGGCTCAAGGCCCAGGGTCTCCTGGGCCAGGTTATCGTCTTCGATCCCCAGGACGACGCGGAGGGCCGCCGCCTCTATCCGACCTTCGCCTACTACCAGGCGGCGGAGGTCACCCGCAGCCTGCTCGGTGCGACGGGTCCCCTGGACATCACCGATCCGGCCGTCTTCCGGGACTATTACCGGAGCCTCTACGGTGTCAGTCACCCGGATACCCAGGGTGCCGACCTGACCGAGGCCATCAAAGGGCTGGACTTTGTGGCCGTCGCCAGGGGCTATCGCCTCATCGACCAGGCCGCCGTACAGGTCCTGGTCCCCTGGGCCGAGCGGTTCGACGACTTCCTGGCCCTACGCACCCAGGCCGAAGCGGACGGCATCGACGGCGCCTGGATGCGCCGCGCCCAGGGGCTTGCCGTCAGCGTCTACCGGCCCCGCGACGGCCTGCCCGCCTGGGCCATCCCCGCCAGGCTCAGGCGGGGCGGGGTCTCGGACGAGTGGTTCGTCCTCGCCGGGGATCACTACCACGACACCCTCGGACTCGTGCCGCCCGAGGGCCCCCAGGTATTCATCGCATGACCAGCCGCAAGCGTCCGGTAGGGTCCGCTGCGCGGACCCTTGCATTTCAACCATTCCGTAGGGTCCGCTGTGCGGACCGAGGCGCATCATATAGCCCACAGCCAGTAGGGTCCGCTGTGCGGACCGAGGCACATCACATAGCCCACAGGAGGGATAGATCATGACCACACACACCCTGGAGGTCTGGGGTGACCTCGCCTGTTTCACCCGACCAGAGATGAAGGTGGAGCGCTTCTCCTACCCCGTCATCACCCCCTCCGCCGCCCGAGGCATCTTCGACGCCATTTACTGGGACGGCCGGCGGGAGGGCAATGCCGTCAGGCCCTACTTCTATTGGCAGATCACCCGCATCGAAATACTGGAAGTGCCCCGCTACATCGCGTTGCGCCGCAACGAGGTGAAGGGCCGCGTCCCGGGCACGGCCAAGCTCAACAAATGGATGACCGGCAAGGAGGTGCCGGAGCCCCTCTGGGCCGACGGCGACGACGAGACCACCGGCCGCACCCAGCGTCAGACCATGGCCCTGAAGAACGTCCGTTACCGGCTCAGCGCCCGCATAGTCCCCAAGACCGCCTTCACCTCCGATCAGGCCAAGCTCAACGCCTGTTTCGTGCGCCGCGCCCGACAGGGCAAGTGCTTTCAACAGCCCTATTTCGGCTGCCGGGAGTTCCCGGCCTTCTTCGAGTACCTCCCCGAGCCCGACACAGATCCGCCCCGTCTGCCCATGCCAGACCAATCCCTCGGGCTCATGCTCTACGATGTCTTCGACCTTTCCCGGGATGCGGTCCGGGACGGGGATGGGCCCTACATCACCCTCTTCGAGGCGTCTCTGCGCGACGGGGCTATTGAAGTACCGGCCTTCGACAGTGCGGCGGTCAAACGCCCGCGGGGGGCCTGACCATGCTCCAGCAATTGGCCGCCTACGCCGCCGCCCGCCTGAGCGACTCCGAACCGGGCTTTAAGACCCGCGAGGTCCGCTGGTGCATCGATCTGGCCGGCGACGGGCGCTTCCTGAATATCCTGCCCCTGGGGGATGGCCGGCGCGGGGCCGATCTACCGCGTTGCCCGGACATGCACGGCATGAATGCCGGGGGCAAGGCCCACCCGCTGGTGGAGACCGCCCAGACCGTTGCCCTGCTGTTCAAGGCCAACGAAGACCCGAAGAAGGTCGCCAGTGCCCAGATTCGACATGCCTATTACGCCGAGCGCCTGGTCGAGGCCGCCCAGACGGGCCCGGGGCTCGCCCCTGTGGCGGAACTGCTCGCGGATTCGGTCAGGCTCGCCGAGGTCCACGCGGCCCTGGCCGCCGCCAGGGCCAAGCCCACCGACTGGGTAACCTGGCGCATCGACGGGCAGGACCCCCGCGACGACCCAGCCGTCCAGGACTGGTGGCGGGCCTGGCGTAAGGCCGATCTTCGGCCCGGAGCCGACGGGTCGGACGCGGGCCAGGTACCAGAGGGTTCCGCCACGGCGGGCAGCGGCATGGTCTGTCTGCTGACCGGTGAGCCCAGACCGCACCTCGCGACCCATCCCAAGATCACCGGTCTCTCGGGGGTCGGCGGCCTGGCCATGGGGGACGTCATGGTGGGCTGCGACAAGGGGGCCTTCGGGTCCTACGGGCTCGATCAGTCGGCCAATGCCGCCATGTCCGAGGGCGCTGTCCAGCGCTACGTCGATGGACTCAACGACCTCATCCGCAACCACAGCCGCAAACTGGCTAACGCCCTGGTAGTGCACTGGTACCGGGACACCCTGATCGCCGAGGATGACCCGCTCGCCTTCCTCATGGGTATGGAGTCCGAGGAGCAAACCGAGGCGGCGGCCCTGCTCGCGGTACGGCGACTCTTAGAGTCGATTCATACCGGCCAGCGCGCCGACCTGGGCGACAACCGCTATTACGCCCTGACCCTGTCCGGGGCCGCCGGGCGGGTCATGGTCAGAGACTGGATGGAGGGTCGGTTTGAGGACCTGTTGCACCAGATCGAACGGTGGTTCGCCGACCTTTCCATAGTCGCCAGGAACGGACAGGGACTGGCTCCAAACCCGAAGTTCATGGCGGTCTGTGGCGCCCTGGTGCGCGATCTTAAAGACCTGCCTGCCCCCACCGCCGCGACCCTTTGGCGCACCGCCGTCGGCGGTCGGCCCATCCCCCAGCCGCTAATGGCCCAGGCCCTGGCCCGCTTTCGTGCAGACCTGGTGGACCGCGATCAACCCCCCTTCAACCATGCCCGCCTGGGCCTGCTCCGCGCCTATTTCGTTCGACTGACACCTGGAGGTGATACGACCATGAAGCCCGAACTCAATAAGGACCACCCGGCCCCCGCCTACCACTGCGGGCGCCTGCTGGCGATCTTCGCCAACCTGCAACGCGCCGCCCTGGGCGACGTGGGGGCCGGCGTGGTGCAACGCTACTACGCCGCCACCAGCCAAACCCCCGGTCTGATGGTCGGGCGCCTGGCGGCCAATGCCCGCAACCATCTGGCCAAGCTCGACCCCAAGCTCGCCTGGTGGTTCGAGAACCAAATCGCCGAGGTCATGGTGCGCTTGGGCGATGGGGCCCCGCGCATTCTCGACCTCGAAGGGCAGGGCCTCTTCGCCCTGGGCTACTACCAACAGCTCGCCGCGCTGCGCGCCGGCAACAAGACCGACAACACCGACCTGCCCCAGGAAGCCTGACTATGACCACCATCCAGAACCGCTACGAATTCCTCTACCTGTTCGACTGTGAGAACGGCAACCCCAATGGCGATCCGGATGCCGGGAACAGCCCCCGCATCGATCCCGAGGACATGCACGGGCTCGTGTCTGACGTCGCCATCAAGCGGCGGACGCGCAACTTCATCCAGACCGCTTTCGGCAATGCTGCCCCCAACGCCATCTTCGTCCAGCACGCCACCAACCTGAACAAGCAGATCACCGCCGCCCATGTCGCCACCAATGGGGCCCCGGGCGGCGGCGCCAACCGTAGTCAGGTCAACAAGGCACGGGATTGGATGTGTGCCCAGTTCTTCGATGTCCGCTGCTTCGGCGCCGTCATGTCCACCGGGCCCAACGCCGGCCAGGTCCGTGGACCTGTGCAGGTCGCCTTCTCCCGGTCCCTGGACCCGATCCTGCCCATGGATGCCTCCATTACCCGCATGGCGGTCGCGGAAAAGGTCAAGGACGCCAAGACCGTGGCCGATTACGAGAAGTGGGAGGGCGAGCAGGAGGAGGACAAACTTCGCACCATGGGCCGCAAGTCCCTGATCCCCTATGGCCTGTACGCCTGCAAGGGGTTCGTCTCCGCCCACCTGGCCCAGGGCACCGGCTTCTCCGACGGCGACCTCGCCCATCTCTGGCAGGCCCTGCTCAACATGTGGGACCACGACCGCTCCGCCTCCAAGGGCGTCATGTCCTGCCGCGGGCTCTACGTGTTCAAACACGTCGGCACCGACGGCGACCCGGTCCAGCGGGTCCGCCAGGCCATGCTCGGCTGTGCCCCCGCCCACCGGATGCTGGACTTCGCCGGACCCGGCCGCCCGAATCCGGCGGCCATTGTCGAAATTGGCCACCGGGATGGACTGGAGGGCTCGCCACGGACCTTCTCCGACTATGCGGTGCGGCTGTATCCGGAGCGCCTGCCCGCCGGGGTCGAACTGCTGCTCGACGGCGCCCTGCCCGCGGATCCAGGCCGGTGAGCGAACCGGTTCGGCCATCGGTGGGGGAGGGCGACGACGCCATCAACGTCTCCGCCCTCAACCAGTACGGCTATTGCCCAAGGCGGTGCGGATTGATCTACCTGGAAGGGGAGTTCAGCCAAAACATCCACACCGCCCGGGGCAACGCCGAACACGAGCGGGTCGATCAGGCCGCCCATCTCGCCGGGCGCGACGGGGCCCGGGTCGAGTACGCCCTGCCCATCTGGAGCGAGACCCTGGGCCTGATAGGCAAGTGCGACGTGGTGGAGTTCTGGCCGGACGGGGGCATTTTCCCGGTCGAATACAAACACGGACCCAGGCGGAGGCGGGTCAACGACGACCTGCAACTGGTCGCCCAGGCCATGTGCCTGGCCGAGATGTTCGCCCGACCCGTCCCTCAAGGCGCCATCTACCACGCCGCCAGCCGACACCGCCGCGAGGTAACGGTCACCGACGCCCTGCGCGCCTCGGTGGTGCAGGCCATTGCCGCCATCCGTGCCATGCTCCGGGCCGGCGAACTGCCGGCCGCGGTCAACGACGGCCGTTGCCACGAGTGCTCATTGCGGGAGACCTGCGGGCCGGACCTGGTGGCAACCCCGAGCGGGTATCGTCGGGCCCTCGGAAGCCTCTTCGATCCCGATGCGAACGGAGTCTAGGGCGGCTTCTGGACCAACCTCGCGGACACGCGGCGGGACGCCGCGCAGCCCAGTGCCGGCCGGAGGCCAGCGGTCCAGGGATCCCCGGCCCCGTGAGAGGCCGAAGGGCCTGCGGTCTTGGGAGCGCCGGCCTCTGGCCGGCACTGGGTCCCCCGGCGTCCCGCCGGGGGTCT
>DYRB01000195.1 GCA_020718945.1 Lamprocystis purpurea
CTAGGCGGTAACCGACCATGATCTCGCTCCTCGACTACGGCGCCGGCAATGTCCGCAGCCTGCGCAACGCCATCCAGGCCCTGGGCTTTTCCCTCACGGAGATCGAAGGCCCGGAGGACATCCTCAAGGCCGAGCGGCTGATCTTCCCCGGCGTCGGGGCCTTCGGCGCCGCCATGGCGCGCCTCCACGCCCAGGGCTATGTGGAACCTTTGAAGGCCTACCTGGCCGAGGGCCGGCCCTTCTTCGGCATCTGTATCGGCCTGCAAACCCTGTTCGAGGGCAGCGAGGAGTCGCCGGGCGTTCCGGGCCTGGGGTTGATCCCGGGGCAGATCCGCCGCTTCGAGGGGTCGGAGCTTTCCGTCCCGCACATGGGCTGGAACGGGGTGAAGAAGCTCCGTCCCTCGCCCCTGTTCGCCGACTACGGGGGCGACAAGCTCTACTTCGTCCACTCCTACCGGGCGGTCCCCGGGCCGGAGAACGCCGACTGGGTCCTGGCCACCACGGACTATGGCGCCCCCTTCGTCAGCGCCCTGAGCCGCGGGCGGGTGGCGGCGGTGCAGTTCCACCCGGAGAAGAGCGGGGCGGCGGGGCTCAAGATCCTGCGCCACTTCCTGGCCGGGGAGGATAGCGTCGCCGCCCAGGTACCCAGCCTGGACCCGGCCCCGACCCGGCCGGGCCCGACCCAATTAGCCAAGCGCATCATTGCCTGCCTGGATGTGCGTACCAACGACGCCGGGGACCTGGTGGTCACCAAGGGCGACCAGTACGACGTGCGCGAGCAGGGGGAGGTGCGCAACCTGGGCAAGCCCGTGGATCTGGCCAGGCGTTATTTCCAGGAGGGGGCCGACGAGGTCACGTTCCTTAATATCACGGCCTTCCGCGACTTCCCGCTGTCCGATCAGCCCATGCTGGAGGTGCTGCGCCGGACCTCGGAGAACGTGTTTGTTCCGCTCACCATCGGCGGGGGCATCCGTGCCTTCACCGACGGTTCGGGCCGGGCCTACTCGGCCCTGGACGTGGCCGCCGAGTACTTCCGCTCCGGGGCGGACAAGGTCTCCATCGGCAGCGATGCGGTGGAGGCGGTGGAGCAATACCTGGCCCGAGGCCACAAGGACGGCAGCACGGCCATTGAGCAGATCGCCGAGGTCTACGGCAACCAGGCGGTGGTCATCTCCGTGGATCCGCGTCGGGTCTATGTGCAGGACCCCGCGCAGACCCGCCACCTGTGCCTGCCGGCCCCTGAGCCTGGCCCCAACGGCGAGGCCTGGTGCTGGTATCAGTGCACCGTCAAGGGCGGGCGCGAGGGGCGGGACCTGGACGCGGTGGAACTGGCCCGGGCCTGCGAAGCACTGGGCGCCGGGGAGATCCTGCTCAACTCCATCGACCGGGACGGCACCGGGCGCGGCTTCGACCTGGGCCTGATCCAGGCAGTGGCGGACGCGGTGACCATCCCGGTCATTGCCTCCAGCGGGGCAGGGCGGGTGGAGCACTTCTCGGAGGTCTTCGCCGCCACCGGGGTAGAGGCGGCCCTGGCGGCGGGGATTTTCCACCGGGAAGAGGTCCCCATAGCCGCGGTCAAGGCGCACCTGAAGGCCCAGGGGATCGAGACCCGGGGCTAGGCGCCGGTCGTCCAAGAAGCTTATATTCGGCCGCAAATGAATGCAAAAAACGCAGATAGCTCATGCGCTTAGCCATTGCCTCCTCATCTCAGGCCGGGTGTGCCGGGCGCAGGACCCGAGTCCTTGTCTATTTGCGTCCACTTGCGTTCATTTGCGGCTGAACTGTTCTCCCTAGGATTATGCCCCCAGCACTGGTACGGTCGGCGCTTGCCCTGCTGACGGTGCTGTCCGGCCCGGCCCTCGCTGCGCCCCTGCACTTCGCCTGGCCCGCCCCGGCGGTGGCCCTGGTGACCGTGGAGGCGGCCAAGGCCGGACACTCGGTACGTTCGACTGTGGCCCTGAAGGTGACCCGGGACGGTCAGGGGCGCACCCGGGTGGACTTCGCCGAACCGCGGCTGCTGGAGGTGGACGGTCGCGCCCTGCCCGCCGGGGCGGCGGACGACACCGGGGGCTTCGGCCCATGGGCGGCGGCCATGCCCTCCCTGCTGGTGGACGACGACGGCCGGGTGGCGGAGGTCCTGGGGTTTGAGCCCCTGACCGAGGCCCTGGTGGCCGCGAGCCCCGAGGCGGGGCGGGCCGGCCTGCGCCGGGTCCTGACCTCCCCCCGGGTCCAGGCCGACCTCAAGGCCAAGGCGGCGGAGGACTGGCAGACCTGGGTCGGCCTGTGGCTGAGGCGGGACCTGGAGCCGGGCCGGTCCCAGGCCCTGTCCACCACCAGCCGGGTGCTGGGGACCCGGGTCCAGGCCAAGGGCAAACTGGCGCACCTGGGGCCGGCGGCGGGCTTCCCCGCCGGGGCCGTGCGGCTGCGTCTGGAACTGACCGCCGCGGGCAAGGACCTGGCCCAGGCGGTCTATGGCGGTTTGGCGGAGGCGGCGCGGGAGTCCCTGCGCCCCTTGGGCAAGCTCAGCCCCGAGGGGGTCGAGGCCGCCTCCCGCACCCAGTCCGTGGAACTGGTCGCGGACCCCAGCACGCTCCGTCCATACAGGGTGGACCGGGAGGCCCGGACCCTGGTCAGGCTCCGCGGCGAACCTGTCCAGACCCAGACCGAGACCAAGTCATTCCGCTTCGACTGGCGCTGAGCCCGGCGAGACCCCCGGGGGTCACTCCCGTCCGTAGTGCCTCAGTCAGCCTCGTCCTTGCCTGCGCGTCGAGAGCCCGGCCAGCCCCAGCGCCATCAGCCAACCCGTCGCCGGGAGCGGCGTTTGGGCGACCTCTCCGGAGCGCACCGCCCAGGCGTAGTTCTGGAACGCCTTGCCATCGATATCCTGGAAGCCGTCGGGCTGGAACATCCAGGCGTGACCCGGGTCCGGCTCATAGTCCTGGACGGACCAATAGACGGCGGCCAGCATGTTGTCGAAGAGCCCGTTCAGGGTCGCGGAGGCCAGGATAGACTCCCCCGCGGTCAAGCCCCCCTGGGTGTAGAACAGGTTCCCCAGATCGCTGCCGGTGCAGTTGTAGCCGTTGTATTGCAGCGGGTAGGAATCGCCCGGATCGTACTCGTCGTCGCAGCTATAGTCCGGCTGGGGAGATGCGGGCAGGCGCCAGTCGCTGGCGCCGGCGAAGTTGATGGTCCCCAGCCACTGGGTCCAGACCACGGCGCCCCACCAGGTCATGAGCCCAGTGTCGGTGTCGAAGTCGCTGGTGGTCAGACCACTGGGCGCCGTTCACCTTCTGATCGACGGTCACGGTGCTGGTCCCCGCCGCCGTGGCGATGGCATAGGGGGCGTTGGAGACCCGGTTGTCCGCGGCCCCCCACCAGGCATAGACGGCGTAGTTGCCGGCGGCGGTCAGGTTGGCGGTCCAGGTGGCGGAGTTACCCACCGTGGCGTTGACCAGGGAACTGGCAGCGTACTCGCCGCTGACGCTGGACTCGTTCCGGGTCCCCACCTTGCTGAAGCCCGCGTCCAGGTTGTCCACGATCACCTCGGTGCCGCCGCCCGATCCGCCGCCGGAACCGCCACCCGATCCGCTGCCCGATCCGCTGCCGGTGTCCTGGCTGGCGAACAGGTCGAGCAGGGGCTGGTTGATGGCATCCGGGTCCGGGAAGCCGTAGATGTTGGTGTAAATGCCGAAGGCGCTGCCGTGCCAGGTCCAGATCTGGCCCGAGGCGCAGTATTCGGCCATCAGGTCCAGGGTGTCGGTGATCCAGGCTAGGCCACCGCGGTCCGGGGTGAAATTGCGCGGGCTCTGGCCGAACTCGCCCATGTTGATGGGTACGTTGTTGTCCGTGGAGAACTGGAAGCCGTAGGTCAGCAGGCTGTTTTCCAGGAAGTCCCGGTCATAGGGGGTGGCGACCACATAGGACTTGTTGTTCTGGAGCTGCAAGCCCAGGGCCCCGGTGCCGCCAGTGGCGTTGGTCCCCTTGATCCAGCCGGAGATTCGGTAGCTGCAGCCCTGGCGCCCGGAGAAGTCGAGGTTAGGCAGCTTGACCAGATACTTGCCGTTGGCGTTGGAGATGCTGATGGAGGCACTGCCACGGTGGCCGGTGGCCTCGATCACCCGGGCCCCGGAGGTCCCGGACAGGCGCTGGGTGGTGGTCAGATTGGTATAGGACAGGAAGGGGTCGTAGTTCTCCAGCAGGTACCAGGCGCTGGGCTTCTTCTCCGGATCGACGTTGTGGATCACCCGCACCAGGTTGCCCGTGGGGTCGTACTCGCTGACTTGGAAGTCGTCGAAGGTCACCTTGCCGGTGTTGGTGCTGGCGATGAACACGGGCACGATGCGGATCACGTTGGGGCTGTTGAGGGTGAACTGGCTGCCCTCGTACCAGGTCCAGGGGGTGGTGCCGGTGGGGATGGGGGTGTTCTCCCACAGGGCCCCGGCGGTGCTGTCGTTGGTATAGGGCAGGACTATGGAGGTCGGGTCTCCATAGCGCATGTTGGAGTCGCCATTGCCCCCGCCATAGCTCAACTGGGACGAGGCCCGCCAGAAGTCGTAGTGGTGGAAGTCGTAGAGCACATTGGTATCGCTCAGCAGCGGCGGGACCTCGCAGTCGCTGGCGAAGCAGGTCTGCACCTGGACCAGATGGCGGGTGTTCTGGGTGCGGATGGCGTTGACCAGGGTCTGGATGTAGGCGGTGTACTGGGCCTGGCTGCCGGGCAGGGCCTCGTTCATGAGGTCGAAGCTCGCCACCGTCGGCTCGTTCTTGTAGCGGCCGGCGATCTCGGTCCACAGGGCGCGCAACCGGTCCTGGCAGGACCCGGTGCCCGACTCGCCGGTCCAGAAGGTCCCGGTGTAGCCATTGCTTTGGTAGCCGCACTGGGAGTGCATCATGGGCAGGATCAGGCGCACCCCGGCTTGGCGGGCCCAGACGATCTGCTTATTCAGCCAGTCCCAGCCTTCCTGCTTGTAGACGTAGGGGGCGGCGTCGTTCTCGAACATCAGGTACCACAGGTTCAGACGCACCACGTTCATGCCGGCGGCAGCGACGGCGGCGTAGTCCTCCTGGTCGAAATTCCTGTCCCCCAGGATGGTGTCGATGGAGGTGCCGGTGTCGCCGTAGGCGGTGAAGTTGGTCCCGATCAGGCGCAGGGTTGCGGCCGGGTCGCCCACCGCCAGGTCGCGCCCGGAGGCGTGCACATAGTCCGAGTCCGGCCCCCCGGTGGGGGTATAGGCCACCGGCGGGGTCAGGCTCAGGTCATCGACGAAGAAGTCCAGCCTGCGCGGCGGGGTCGAGGTGTTCCAGCTCGCCGATCAGGGCCTCGACCTCGGTCAGGGCGTTGATCTGTGCGGCGGCCAGCAGGCGGTCGCGCAGGGCCTCGGGGAGGCGCGCGGCGGCGATGTCGCTGGTCTGAGCCGCGGCGTCCGCAGGGACCTCTGCAACCGGGGCCTGATCGAGGTCGAGGTGCAGGTGCCTGGCCATGCAGTCCCAGACCGTCTCGAACAGAAAGGGCTTGCCGATGAAGTCGTCGAACCCGGCGTCCAGGTAGACGGAGCGCTGGCGCAGCAGGCCGGAGGCGGTGATGGCGACGCACACGATGGGCTCATTGGGCCAGCGCTGGCGCAGCTGGCGCACGGCGGTCAGCCCGTCCATGACGGGCATGCGCACGTCCATGAAGCAGATGTCCGGAAACCGCTCGGCGGTCCGCTCCAGGGCCTGGACCCCGTCGTTCGCCGTGACGACCTCGACACCGACCCGTTCCAGCAGGCCGCTCAAGACCTCCCGGTTGTCCTCCACATCGTCCACCACCAGGGCGCGGACCCGTTGGTGATGGGCCAGGTGCAGGGCGCGATGGGCCCGCTCCCCGGTCGGGGTCAGGGCGCCCTCGGCCGGCGCCAGTTCCAGGGCAAAGCAGAAGCGGCTCCCCTCGCCGGGGGTCGAGTCGAGGGCCAGGGTGCCGCCCATGAGCTCGATCTGGCGCTTGGTGATCGCCAGCCCCAAGGCCGGTCCCGCCCTTGAGGCCACCCTCTTCCGCCTGCTGGAAGGGCTCGAAGATACGCTCCCGCGCCGCGGCGGTGATGCCCGGGCCTGTGTCGGCGACGCTGAAGACGTAACGGCGGCCGTCCTGCTCCACCGCGAGGCTGATCTGGCCACGGTCGGTGAACTTCACCGCGTTGCCCAGCA
>DYRB01000196.1 GCA_020718945.1 Lamprocystis purpurea
GCCCCTGGCACGCATAAGATAAAGGCAGTATTCTAATGCCCCCTCCCTTGGGCCTGGGCTTCCCGGGTGCCGCGGGGGGCAGGAGGACGGCGGCGGCGCGCGCGGCATCACCCGCGCCATCAGGAAGCCCTGCGGGTTGTCCTGAGGCCGCGAAAAACTTACAATCCCCAGGCTTTGACCCCCCCTCATCGCTGATGCTCGGAGACCGGAAATGAACAAGTTTTACTACGACGCCGTGACCCAAATGGAGCAGTTGGGCGTCGATGACGAATACATTCAGGGCTGGCAGTGCGGCTTCCTGCAGAATCCCAAGCGCGAGGAGCAGCGGCTGACCGATGCCTACGAGGCCGGCTACGGCGACGGCGAGGAGAAGAACACCGACAACTTCGGCGACTGGGTGAAGGGCTGATCCCCTTCGCTACGCGGTGAAAAGGGGCGGGACCTCCCGCCCTTTTTTGTGCCCGTACCCGGCTCTGTCCGGGTGCCCCTGACCCTGGGGCCGGACCTTGCCGAGTCTCCTGACCCCCGCGGGCCAGCGCCTGTACGACCTCCTACAGGGCCCGGACCTGCGGGTCATGCCCTGCTGCTTCGACGCCCTCTCTGCCCGTCTGGTGGAGCGCGCCGGCCTTCCCCTGACCCTGCTCAACGGCGCTGTCTACGCCATGCAGCAGGCCCTGGCTGACCTCAAGGCCGGGCGTACCCCGGCACGGCGGCTCGACTTCGCAGCCATCCGCGACCTGGTCGGGTTTGGCGACTGTGATCGAACCCTGGCCCGCTATGCTGTCCAGCTCGTACCCGAGCCGGCCGAAGAAAAATTCAGCCGCAAATGAACGCAAATAGACGCAAATTCAGACGCTTGCCGCCGATGCCCGGGTCATTCGGCAGTAACCTGCGGATGCCGGGCAGCCTGTTGCCCCATTTGCGTCAATTTGCGTTCATTTGCGGCAAAGTATTGCCCTTTGGTTGATCGAGAGATGCCCGACACCAGTTATCTCAAGGATTTCATCCTGTTGCGCAACGACCCCGCGAAGGTGGGGGTGGTGCGCGAGGCCGCCGAGCGCGGCGAGGTGGATGCCCAGTTTACCCTGGGCCTGATCTACGCCGAGGGTCGCGGGGTGGAGATCGACCTGGCCCTGGCCCACTACTGGCTGTCCCTGGCCGTGGCCCAGGGTGACCGGGATGCGGTGCGACTGCGCAACCTCGTCGGCAGCCAGATGAGCGATGCGGAGTATGAGCTTTCCAAGCGCCTGCGCGCCTCCAGCCTCATGCCCGGGTCCGGCCTGACTCACTGACCGCCACCATTGCCGTCCAGCCATGCCTTACCCAAAGAGAAGCAGTTAAGCCGCAAATGAACGCAAATAGACGCAAATAAACAAGGACTTCGGTTTAGTCTCCGGTTCACCCCTTCGGTGAGCCGCGGACTCTGACTAACTGACTGACCCATTTGCGTATATTTGCGTAATTTGCGGCCGAATTGCTCTTTCTAGGCTTACCGATCAGGACAGGACACTCATGCGTGCTCTTTGTTTGCTGCCCCTGCTGCTCATCGCCGGCTGCGCCAGCACCTACGGCCCCATCTCGGCACCGCCAACGCCCACCAGTGGACATCCGGTGACCGTGACCCTGCACCGCGTCCAGTCCATCGAAGGCGCCGCCCTGCCCCTGGTCTTCACCATTGATGGTGCCGAGGTCTACGGGCTGCGCAACGGCGAGACCCATGCCTTCAAGCTCGACCCTGGCCAGTACGTCTTCGGCTGGAACCTTGGGCTGAACACCTGCAACCAGACCGTGTGGCTGCGCCCCGGTCGCGCCGTCGATCTAACCCTGTCCAACGACTGCAACATACCGCCGGAGCCCTAGGCGCCTGTCGGACTGGGAGCAACGTCCATGACCCGCATCTACGACATGCACCACGCCAGCCTGCTGGTGGCGGATACCGACCGAGCCCTGGGGTTCTACCGGGACCTGCTCGGCCTGGAACTGGACGACGGGCGACCAGACCTCGGTTTCCCCGGGGCCTGGCTCCAGGTCGGCGGACGGCAGATCCACCTGCTGGAGCTGCCCAACCCGGACCCGGTGGTCGGCCGTCCCGCCCACGGCGGGCGGGATAGGCACACGGCCCTGCTGGTGGACGACCTGGACGGGCTGGCGGGGCGCCTGGCAGGGGCTGGGTTCGCCTATACCCTCAGCCGGTCGGGGCGCCGGGCCCTGTTCTGCCGGGACCCTGACGGCAACGCCCTGGAGTTCATCGAGGCGCCTGGCGCCCCCGGGGGCTAGTAGCCGCGGTAATACCAGCGGTTGTCCCAGCCTGAGGGCGGGTAGGCGGCCGGCTCGCTGGGGTTCTGGGCCGTGCTCTCCGGCGTCATGGGCAGGGCCTCGCCGACCTTGGGCTGGGTTGGCTGGGACTGGACCCCGGGCTCCCAGGGCGCTTGGCCCGCCCAGGGCCCCTGATGGCGGAACGCCTCGTGGTCGCGATCTGCCTGTTCCCGGATGGCATCCCGCCGACGCTCACTTTCCATCTCCCGGGCCTCCAACTGGGCAGCACCCCAGGGATCGGCCAGGCGGCGGCGGGCGTTGGCTGCCTCCTTGGCCACCCGACGCCGCTCCTCCCAAGCCTGGCGTTGGGCCTTGACCTCATCCAGCCACTGCTGCATGGGGTCCGCGAAGCCCGGCTGGGGGAGCATCTGTTCCCCCGGACTGCGCTGGGCGCCGGACCCCTCCCCCCGAGCGGCTAGGGAGGCGCCGGCTGCGAGGGCGGCAAGGCACAGGAGGGCGAGAGCGGGCGGTCGGTTGGGCATGGGAATGTCGCACCGGGTGGTCTGGGGCCGCATGCCTCGGCGCCTGGCCTGGGGGGCCGACGGGAGGCTAAATCAATAGTTGCTGAAATGCCGTACTTGTACGGCAGCGACCGGGCCCAGTCAAGCCTTGCGGGTGCTTAGGTTTCCGCCGGGTCCTGGCGCGGAGCTATCTGGCCGCGATGCGGCTAGGTCTCCTGCTCCGGGCTGGACCGCCCGCAGATCCGGGAGGGTCAGGGGCCAGGCGCCGCCTATTTGATGAGGATCTTCACCGGGAACTCGGGAAACCGCTTGGGCTTCTTGCCCCGCCAGGGCCGGGCGACCTGGTCCGCGACCCAGAGCCCGAGCAGGCCCAGGGGGATCAGCCCCAGCCAGCCCGGCAGGGGCAGGCCCAGGGGGGCCGGACCGCCGATCAGGGACAGGTTGAAGGCCCACAGGGGCCCGGCCCAGTGGTTCCACGCCTGGGCGGCAAGGCCCAGCAGCAGGGCCGCCAGGGCGGTGAGCAGCAGCCGGCCCCAGTCGCCGCGGTCCAGTCCGGCCAAGAGCCCGGCCCCGCCGGCCAGGGCTTGCAGCCCCAGGGCCAGGAGCAAGGGGGCGAGCCAAGTCAGGGGATAGATCCGGTCCGGCCAGACCCCGGCCCCCATGAGCCCGAGCCCGGCCAGGACGATCAGGGTCCAGCCCAGGGGTCTCGGGTCAGGCAGGTTCAGGGGCGCGGCGTGCCGACCCCAGCCGACGAGGCCGGGCAGGGTCCCGAGCCATTGACGCAGGCTCAGCAGGGCCGGGAGCAGGCAGGCGTAGCCCAGGGTCGCCAGTAGGGCGAAGGGCAGGGCGCTGGGGGCGTTCGGGTAAACCCAGATCTGAAGGTAGAGATTCAGCCAGTAGAGGACCCAACCGAGCAGGGCCCCGGCTGGGAAGAGGGCGAGGAAGTAGCGCGGGTTCTGGTCCAGCAGGGCCACACCGCCGCGGCGCAAGGTGTGGGCGCTGAGCACCAGGGTCAGGCCCAGCAGCGCCAGGGGCCAGGCCAGGTGCCCGCCCCACAGGTCGCGCAATACCAGGGCGGCGATCAGCAGGGCGGGGCCGACCCAGGTCCAGGCCGGCCAGGCGGCGGCGATATTGCCGCCTGGTCCGACAGCGGTGCCCCCCGCCTGGGCGGGCCGGCGGGCCCGGGCCAGCCACAGGACCAGGCCGATCAGGGCGCCGCCCAGGGCCAGGGCGGCCCAGGTCAGCCCTGGGTCCGGGGGCAGGGGGTCCCAGCCCCGCGCGGTCAGCGGCAGGTGGAGGAACTGGTCCAGGGGCTGCCCGGCGACCAAGGCGCCCAGGGGTGGCAGGGTCAGGGACAGGATCAGGACAGTGGCGAGGGGGATGAAGGCGGCGAGCAAGGGACGTGGCTCCGCTGGTGAGTTGGTTGCGCGGGTCTCGCGTTGCCGGCTGGTTCAGGTCGGGTCCGCGCAGGAGATCCTACGTGGGGTCCGCTGTGCGGACCGGCGAACGCTCCGACTGCGATCAACTGCGAAGACGGGCCAATGACCGGTCCGGTCATGGCTCAACCCGAATCCGCAGCATGTGTCCGGCTCATCGGTCCGCACAGCGGACCCTAGGGCCTCACCGTCGCAATGGTCACCGCCACCGGCTCGGCGCGGCTGGACGCCACCGGGCTCACCTCGCCCTCCAGGTCGCCGCTCTGGGCCATGGGCTGGCCGCTGCGGGAGATGCGCGCGCCCACCGTGACCTGGGGGAAGGCCGACAGGCGCATCTGCGGCATCATGGCCATGGAGTCGTCCAGGGTCAGGGTGAGCGGCAGGTCGGCAACCCGCACCCGCTGGGCGGCGAGCGGCATGGGGGGCCCGGCGACGGCCTTGGCGTAGATGAAGACGGTGGCGTTGGGCGGGACCTGGGCGGCGAGGGCCGGGTCCAGGGCTACGGACACCGTTAGCCCGGCGGTGGCCGGCTGGGTCTGAGCCGCCGGGGTGGCCGTCGGGCTCGGTGGGGGCGGCGTTGCTGCGGTCTGCGGCGGGGCTGTTGGTGCCGCCTGAGCCGGGGTGGGTTGGGCTGCCGTGCTCTGAGCCGGGGCAGCCTGAACCGGGGCAGCAGGGGCAGGGGCAGTCGCAGCGACCTGCGCCGCCTCCCCGGCCTGGGCGCGGGCCTCGTCCATGATGCGCCCCAGCTCAGTGGCGTCCTCGCTGCTCGGGTCCAGTTGGGCCTGGAGGGCCTCCCAGCGGGTCAGGGCGCCCTGGAAGTCCTTGGACTGGAAGGCGGCCAGGCCGCGCAGCCAGAGCCCGTTGGGGTTGTCGGGCTGGGCCGCCAGGACCTGGTCGATCAGTTCCGTGGGGCGCCCGGTGAGGTCCTGGCCCTTGGCCTCGGCCAGGGCCTCGGCGTAGGCGAGCAGTATTTCTGGGTCGCTGGGGGCGACCTGGTAACCCCGCTCAAGGGCGGCGAGGGCCTTGTCCGGCTGACCCAGGTGGGTCCAGGTCCGGGCCAGCATCACCCAGCCGGTGGGGTTGTTGGGCGCCTGTTCCAGGCGGTCGGCGAGCTGCTGGGCCAGCACATCCAGGGATGGCATGGGGCTGCCGTCGGGGGCGGTCGGGGCCTGTCCGGCCTGGGTCTGGGTGGCCGTTGGGGCCAGTGCGGCGGCCTCCAGCCGGGGGATGATGCCCTGGGTGCCGATGTTGAGGTACAGGGCCACGGCGGCGGCCGGGACCCCCAGGGCCAGGATGGGGGCGGCCCAGCGCCCGGAGGGGCCGTGGCGGCCGGTCTGGGCCACGGGTTCGAGGTCGTGGATCAGCTCCCGCTCCAGGTCGTGGCGGGCGGCCTCGTACTGGGCCTGGTCGAGCTTGCCCAGGGCCAGGTCGCCGTCCAGCTCGGCGAGCTGCTGGCGGAACACGCCCAGGTTCAGGGCATTGCTGTCCGGGTCCGGGGTCCCGGGGTCGGCGCTCAGCAGGGGTACCAGGACGAAGGCCAGGGCGAGCACGGCAAGCCCACCGGCAAGGATCCAGAAGACCATCATGACCGCCCCCCCTGAGTCCCATAGGGGGTCCCATAGGGGGTCCCATCGGGGCTCTCATCGGTCTTGCCCAGCAGCCCGGCGAGGCGCGCCCGCTCGGCCTCGCTGAGGTCGGTGTCCTGGGCCCTGGCCTTGGCCTTGTTGCGGATGGTCAGCAGCACCACCGCCGCCCCCACCAGGCCCAGGGCCAGGGGCCCGAACCAGAGGACATAGGTGGACGGCTTGATGGGTGGCGAATAGAGCACGAAGTCGCCGTAACGGGCGACCAGGAAGTCCACCACCTCGGCCTTGGTCTTGCCCGCCTTCATCATCTGGTAGACCTCGCGGCGCAGGTCCTGGGCCAGGTCTGCCTGGGAGGCGGACAGGGA
>DYRB01000197.1 GCA_020718945.1 Lamprocystis purpurea
CGCCCGATACGGAAGCCCAACTGGCGTTTGGCGTTGGAGAGCAGGGTCACATCCGCCAGGGCATAGTCCAGGGACGGGGTGCCGTCGTACAGGTCCCCGGCGCGGCGGACCAGGACCTGACCGGCGAACAGGAGCTTGGGGTCGAACCGATAGGAGGCGTTCAGCCCGATCTCGGTGAAGGCGGTGGAGAATGCCTGGCTGTCGCCGAAGAAGCGGTTGGCACTGGTCTTGACCCCGGCCTGGCTGGCGAAGCCGTGCAGTTGCAATCGGTCCCAGGCGGTGTCGGCGGCCAGGGGGGTGGCCGCTGCAAGCAGCCACAGGGACGCGATGAGGCGGTGGCAAGGGTGCATGTCAACGGACCTTGAGCAACTGGACGCCAGGGTGTCCAGAGGCGCTTCTGGCGTAGCCCAGGGCGCCCGGGGTGGCGGCGACGCGTTGGATTAGTTCGGCCTCGGTCGGTACCGTGGTCGGGACCTGGCCGGTGCCGGAGAAGAGCTGTCGGTCCCAGGCGCGGCGCAACTGGTGGGGGAAGAGGCCGAAGATGTCGGTGACGACCTTGTGGTGCAGCGGGTCGTCGTCGGGCAGGACGAAGACCTGGACCGGGGTGCCGTCCGGCCAGTTGCGCAACCTCATGGTGAGATAGAGGCGGGCCTCGTTGCGGCTGATCTCGGGGACGCTCAGGCCCTGATGGACTATGAGTTCCGCGGCGCTGCAGGGGGAAACGACCCACGCCAGGCAAAGGCACAGGCAAAGGCCAAGCCAATTCCGGGTGTCGATGGGCTGGCGGGCACGGCGTCGGATCAAGGGGCTCGCCTGAATGATGACGGAGTGGGTCGCTTATGTCCCCTTGACGACGCCCGGGTGGAACATCATGGACCCGAAGGCGATACGGCCAGAGACCTGGAGGCAAGCCGCCGGTCGGCAAACCCGCCGCGGCCATCTTAACAGCATCGGCGGGACCAATCCCAGGACTGGCGGTCGGTTGCCGGACTGAGGTCTTGGTGATCCAGGTCCGGGTATGGCGCGGGGTCAGCCGCCGCTGCCCGGCGGGGTTGGGCCCTGGTGGGGGGCCTGGGGTGGACCGGCGGTCAGGGCGTCCAGTCGGTCCTCGCGCTCGGGCTTGGGCAGGCGGGCCAGGGCACGGACCTCGGCATAGAAGCGCCCCAGGTCGCCTTGTTGCTGGGTCAGCAGGGCCTCGAAGGCCGGGACCCGCTGGGTGTAGGTGGCGACCGAGGCGATCTGGGCGTTGTTCAGCGGCCCGGCGAACCAGGCCGAGTACCGGTTGGGACGCCCCCAGACCGCCTCCAGGCCGGCGTACTTGGCGCGCAGGTCGGCGATGGTTGCCTGCTTGGCCGCCCGCTTGGCGGTATCGTCGCCGGGTCCCCCATAGATCGCCGCCAGGCGGGTGCGGGTCGCCAGCACCAGTTGGGTAAAGGTCAGCTCCCGCGCCCTGGCCTGCACCAAGGCGGCCAGGGCCTTGTCCGGGTCCTGGGCCAGGGCCCAGCGGCGCGCCCCCTCGCGCTCGACGGCGGTGGCGAAGGACTCGTTGAAGGTCGTATCGCCCGGGACATAGACGAGCTGGTGGGCCAGTTCGTGGAATATCAGCCGGGCCAGGGCGGTGTCCGGGTAGCCGATGACGGTGCTGGGGACCGGGTCGGCGAACCAGCCCAGGGTCGAGTAGGCCGGTACGCCGCCCACGTAGGTGTCGAAGCCCGCGGCGGCCAGGTCCGCCGCCTGGGCCTGGGCCGCGCCTTCGGCGAAGTAGCCGCGATAGGTCACGCATCCGGCGACGGGGAAGCACCATTGCTTGGGGGTCAGGGAGAGCTCCGGGGCGGCGAAGACGTTCCACACCAGATAGGGGCGCCCGACATCGGCGAAGCGGCGGTAACTGGCGTTGTCCGGCAGGCCGAGGTCGCGGCTGGCAAAGGCGCGGATCTCCGTCACCCGTTGCAGTCGGGCCTTGAGGGCCGGGCTGGTGTCCGGGGCGGCGAGCAGGTCGTCGATGGGGTGCGAGCGCTGCCAGAGGTCGAGCTGCCCTTCGGCCGCCTGCCAGTAGTAGGACAGGTCGGCGCAGCCGGTGAGGGCGAGGGCCCCCAGCCCTAAGAAGCCGATGCGGGGGAGGGTCCAGATCACAGGTTCGATCCAGGTCCGGCTGCATCCCCGGCCGGCGCCAGGGGGATGGACAGGGTAACGGCCAGTCCCGGGTCCAGATCCACCAGGTCGATGCGTGCCCCCAAGGACTGGGCCACCGCCTGGACCAGGCTCAGCCCCAGGCCTGAGCCTGGCGTGGACCGGCTGGCGTCGGCCCGGAAGAAACGTTCGAACACCCGCTCGCGCAACTCCGCCGGGATGCCTGGGCCTGAGTCCGACACCCTGACCCGGGCGAACTCCCCATCCAACCGGGCCGCGACCTCGACCCGGCCCCCCGGCGGGGTGTACTTGACGGCGTTGTCCACCAGATTGGCCAGGGCCTGGAAGAGCAGGTCCCGGTCGCCCCGCACCCACAGGGGCGCCGTCGCCGCGACCCTCAGGGTCTGGCCGCGGTCCGCCGCCAGGGGCTCGTAAAGCTCGGCCAGGTCCCGGACCAGCGGCGCCAGATCGACCGGGACCAGATCCCCCCGGTGCGCCCCGGCCTCGATGCGCGAGATGCGCAGCAGGGCGTTGAAGGTCCCGAGCAGTTCGTCGGCGTCCGCCACCGCGGTCTCCAGGGCCGGCTGTAGGCCGGGATCGGCCATGGCGCCGAGCCCTTCCAGGCGGGTGCGCAGCCGCATCAGCGGGGTGCGCAGGTCGTGGGCTATGTTGTCGGCGACCTGCCGGACCCGGTCCATCAGCGCCAGGATGCGGTCGAGCATGCGGTTGAGGGCGTCGGCGAGCTGGTCGAAGTCGTCCCCGGAGCCGTCCCGGGGGACCCGGCGGCTCAGGTCCCCGTCCATGATCTCGCGGCTGGTGCGGGTGATAGCCTCGATGCGCCGCAGCACCCCGGCGCTCATGAGCCAGCCGCCCATCAGGGCGAGCGCCAGGGCCAGGCCGGCCCCCCAGGCCAGGGCGGCCCGGATCAGGCCCAGGGTCGCCTCCAGGTCGCGCACGTCGCGGCCCACCAGCAGGTGCAGGTCGCCGCGCAGGCGGAAGGTCTTGGCGCGGGCGGCGTGGACTTCCTCGCCGCGGGCCCCGCTGCCACGCAGGTCGAAGCGAATCCAGCCCTCCGGGTCCGGGGCCGCCGCCGGCCAGCGGTCCAGATTGCCCACCAGCGGGGCCCTGTCGCTCCCCACCAGCAGATAGACCCCGGACCCATCGGTGCCGCGGGTCACGCGCAGGGTGACGGCGCTGACCAGGCCCACCAACCCGGAGTTGCGGTACTGCTCGGCCAGGCCCTGGACCTCGGCCTCGATGGTCGCGTCCAGTTGGCGGGCCATATAGCCCGCGGTAGACCAGTGGATGAAGCCGAGCAGGGCGACCATGGAGGTCCCCATCAGGGCCATGTAGAGCAGGGCGACCCGGAAGCTGGAGCTCTTCAGAATAGGGCCCAGGTGCATGGGGGCCTCAGGGGCGCAGGACGTAGCCGGCGCCGCGCACCGTGTGCAGGAGCGCTTGTTCGTGCCCCTTGTCGATCTTGGCCCGCAGCCGGCTGATGTGGACGTCGATGACGTTGGTCTGGGGGTCGAAGTGGTAGTCCCAGACCTGCTCCAGGAGCATGGTGCGGGTCACCACCTGGCCGGCGTGGCGCATCAGGTACTCCAGCAGGCGGAACTCCCGGGGCTGAAGGGGGATGAGGCTCCCGCCCCGGCGGACCTCCCGGGCCAGCAGGTCCATGTCCAGATCCGCCACTTGTAGCCGGGTGGTCGGGGCCTCGCCCACCCGGCGGCGGGCCAAGGCCTCCAGCCGGGCGTGCAGCTCGGAGAAGGCAAAGGGCTTGACCAGATAGTCGTCCCCCCCGGCGCGCAGCCCGGCGACCCGGTCCTCCACCTCCCCCAGGGCGCTGAGGATCAGCACCGGGGTGCTGTCGCCGGAGGCGCGCAGGGTCCGGAGTATGGCCAGGCCGTCGAGCTTGGGCAGCATACGGTCCAGGATGAGCACGTCGTAACCCCCCCCGGCGGCCAGGAAGAGCCCCTCGCGCCCGTCCCCCGCGTGGTCGGCCACGGCGCCGACCTCGCCCAGGGCCTTGAGCACGAAGGCCGCGAGTTGGGGGTCATCTTCTACCAGCAGGACGCGCATGGGTTAGCCCAGGAAGAGTAATTCGGCCGCAAATTACGCGAATTTTCGCAAATGGGTCAGTCAGTTAGGCAGAGTCCGCAGGTCGCGCACGGGGTGAACGGGAGAGCGACGCCAAGTCCTTGGTTATTCGCGTCAATTTGCGTTCATTTGCGGCTCAACTGCCTTTCTTGGGGTTATGGGCTGGGGTCCGGGTGCCGCCATGCTGCCAAAGCCCGGCCCTCTTGGCCAGGGTGTTCGCGCCTTGATCGGTCTGGGCGGATGCCCCATGATCCGCGCGCCGAAGGCCCAGCCAGCGCCCGGGTTCGACCTGGGGTGGATGGCGGCACCCCCGACCATACCCTATAGAGGAACAGAGCATGAGCAATCTGGTAGTGATCGCCTTTCAAGACGAGCAGACGGCGTTCGAACTGCGCGCCGCCCTGGCCAAGATGCAGAAGGAGTACCTGATCGAGATGGAGGACGTGGTAGTCGTCACCAAGGGTGACGACGGCAAGGTCAAGCTCCATCAGGCGCAGAACCTGACCGCCCTGGGCGCGGCCAGCGGCGGCTTCTGGGGCATGCTCATCGGCATGATCTTCCTCAACCCCCTGCTCGGCGCCGCGGTCGGTGTCGGTGCAGGGGCCCTGTCCGGCGCCCTGACCGACGTGGGCATCGACGACAAGTTCATGAAGGAACTGGGCGAGAGCTTCCAGAACGGCTGCTCGGCCATTTTCATCCTGGTGCGCAAGGCCACCGGGGACAAGGTGCTGGAGGGACTGTCCGCCTTCCACGGCAAGGGCAAGGTCATCCAGACCTCCCTGACCAAGGACGAGGAGGAGGCGCTGCGCAAGGTCATCGAGGCCAATCCGGCCTAACGCATTGATTGTCTGTGTCCCGGGGCCGGCCTGCGGAATGGCCCCGGGGCGCCCGCCTTGAAATACCCGCCGCCTTGCTATAGCTTGCAACGGTCAAGACCCTGCTGGGGGTGCCCGACACGTGTCGGGCTGAGAGATACCCCTCGAACCTGATCCGGATCACACCGGCGGAGGGAAGCGCGGTCGAGCCGGTGCCCCTGTCCCCTGCTCGTGCCCGTCCCTCGCGTCGCGCCCCCCACCGGGCCCCACAGCCACGCCGAGGCATACCCATGAGCGCCATCCCGCAAGACTTCGTCCGCCGTACCGCGCAGCTTTCGGATGCGGTCACCCAGCCCTTCCCGCAGTCCCGCAAGGTCTATGTCCAAGGCTCGAGGCCCGACATCCAGGTACCCATGCGCCAGGTGTCCCTGACCCCGACCCACACCAGCAGGGGCATCGAGGAGAACCCGCCGGTCTATGTCTACGACACCTCCGGGCCCTATACGGACCCGAATGCCCGCATCGACCTGATGGCGGGGCTGGCCGACATCCGCAGCCCCTGGATCGAGGCCCGGGGCGACACGGAGATCCTGGGCGGGCCCAGCTCTGCCTTCGGCCACCGGCGCCAGTCCGACCCGACCCTGGCCAGCCTGCGCTTCGAGCACCTGCGCACCCCGCGCCGGGCCAAGGCGGGGGCCAACGTCTCCCAGATGCACTATGCGCGACGGGGCCTGATCACGCCCGAGATGGAATACTGCGCCATCCGCGAGAACATGCGCCTGGACGAGCTGCGCGCCGACCCGCGCTACGCCAAGGTCCTGCGCCAGCACCGCGGCCAGTCCTTCGGGGCCAGCCTGCCCGACCAGATCACCGCGGAGTTCGTCCGCGACGAGGTGGCCCGGGGGCGGGCGATCATACCCGCCAACATCAACCACCCGGAGCTGGAGCCCATGATCATAGGGCGCAACTTCCGGGTGAAGATCAATACCAACATCGGCAACTCCGCCGTCAGTTCCAGCATCGAGGAAGAGGTCGAGAAGATGGTCTGGTCCGCCCGCTGGGGCGGCGACACCCTGATGGACCTGTCCAC
>DYRB01000198.1 GCA_020718945.1 Lamprocystis purpurea
CCTACGTCTGGACCCGCCCGAACATGCTCGACCTGTTCGACTCGGTGCGCCGCCGCTACCCCCTGGGGACCCTCCTCTTCTGGCGCTCTCCCAGGGGTACCTCCGAGACTCAGGCCCGATTCGGGCCCTTCGACCTGTCCCAGACCCGCCCCCCAGACAGCATGTTTCTGCTGGACGGCCAGCAGAGGCTAACCACCTTGGCCGGCGTCCTCCTGCGCGGTGCGGGTCTACCGCCCCACGCCGACGAAGAGGACGAGGGCCGCTGGTCGGTCTATTTCGACGCTGGAAACCTCCAGGTCGACGGAGCGCGGCAGGCCGGCAAGCCCACAGACGGGACCTTCATGCATCTGAGGCAGGGCGACACGCCCACGCCCTGGCAGATTCCCCTGCATTCCCTGGCCGACACCAACACCCTGTTCCAGGCGGTGGGGGGAATCTTCCAGGCCAGCGACGAGGCGCTCAAAGGGGCGGGTGTGGCCCGGGAGATCCTGGTGGCGAGGCTCCAGGGGGTGGCCCGGGCGCTCCAGTCCTACAGAATCCCCATCGTGGAGTTCGTTACCGACGACCTTAATCTGGCGGTGGAGTCCTTCACCCGCCTCAACCGCAAGGGGGTGCGCATCGGTGCCGACGAGATGTTCTCCGCCCTGACCTACCAGGCCGGGGCCGAGGGTGAACGCTTCCACATCGCTCGGGAGATCGATAAGACCCTGGCGGCCATTAAGGAGACTGGGTTTGGGAAAGTGGATCGGGTGCTCGTCCTGAGGGCGTTTCTAGTCGCGGCGGAGCTTGACCCCTACCGAACGGATTGGAGCCAATTGGGCGATGAGACCCGGAAGCAAGTGGCCAATAAGCTGCCCCAAGCGATGGAGCGCGCCCGGGAGGGGTTGCTGCGGGGGATCGCGTTTCTCCGCGACGAGCAGATCCACAACGCGCGGATGCTGCCCTACGGCCTTCAACTGGTGGGTCTGAGTGCCTGGTTCGGGGAGGATCCGCAGCCCCGTCCCGAGGCCATCAGGCTGCTCCGGCGCTGGCTCTGGCACACCGGCTTCGCCAGTTGGTTCGGTCAGGGCAATCCCTCGCGATATACGCTGGTTCTTAATGAACTGCGCGATCAGGCCGGACGGGTCGGTCAGGAGGGGGCGGCAGTCCCAACCGAGCTGCGGCACCTGCCCTGGAGCACCAGAACGGAACCCTTCCCCGAGCGCTATGACCTGCGCAGTGCTCGGGTGAGGGCATTGCTGTGCCTGCTGGCTCGGGATGGGGTGTGCTACCCGAACGGTGACCGGAAGCGGCCCGAAGAGATTGCCAGGGACTTCGCTGAAAACGGCCCAGAGGCCATGCGCACCGTCTGGTCTCGCTCCACCACCCTGCGCTCGAGCCCAGCCAACCGCATGTTCGATGTCTTCGACGGTCAGCGCGGGCAGGGACGGTCGCTGCTGAAGCGGATCGCCGACCAGGGACAGCTCAACCCCGATTTCCTCGCATCGCATCTGCTGCCCCCCCTGATCGCCGACGCCCTACGCGATCCGGTGGCCATGGAGCAGGTCTTAACCGCTCGCCTGAATGACATGATCGCCAAGGAGCGCGCCTTCATGCAGGAGCTACAGATACCGCTGCCGGCGTCCGCTGAGCCAGGCCCGAGCCTGATTGACCAGGAAGATGAGTCCCCTCTGAGCGAAAGCGATGGGGCGGACGACACCGTATAGGGCCGACTGAACTCGCCCAGAGAATGGTGTATTGCCCTCACTCCTGCGTGAGTGCGATACCCCCCCGTTTTGATCTGATCGCGAAGCTCCAGCTTCGCGACGAGGGAATACGTTCGATGTCGGCCGTCAATCGGCCACTGGGAAGGCCAAGACCTCAAGCCCCGGCACACGGCCGAATTCGTCAGTGTCGGTGGTCAGCACGGCATGGCCGCCGGCCAGGGCGGTCGCGGCAATGACGAGGTCATTGGCGCCCAGGGTCTGACCGCGGGCCTGGAGTGCGGCCTTGATCCTGGCGTGGACCCGGGCGGCCTCTAGGTTGAAGTCCAGGATCGGCATTGCGGCCAGCGTCGCCTCGACGAAGGCCGAGCGCTTGATGCGACGGGCCTCGCTTGCGGCGCGGTGGACGCCGACCAGCAGATCGGAGGCGGTGGCGGCGCTGATGTACACCTGGCCATAGGCGGACCAGGGGGAAAAGTCCGGCTTGGTCGTTCGATCCCCGGCGCGGCGTTCGGCCAGGATGAACACATTCGTGTCGAGCACAGTCCCACGGCGCTGCCCCGGGCTTCAGTTCCAGGGGTCCCGATCCGGCGCCAGGGCGGCGTCGCTTTCGGCGATGTCTCGGGCGAAGGCGTCGATGTCGTCCGGGTCCAGGCGCGGCAAGCGGGCGAACAGGGCTTTGAGGTCCGACACTTGGACCTCCTTCGACGGGCCCGAGGGCACCAGGCGGGCGATGCGCCTGCCGCCACGGGTCAATTCGTAGCTGGCGCCCTGGCAGGCGACGCGGTTGAGCATCTTGGATAGCGTACGGGCGGCCTGGGTGACGTTGATCTCTTCCATCTCGGGAGTCCGCGGGAAATCGGATGCTTTGATCATCAGCGCCCTGCCGCCCATTGTAAAGGTGGGGGCCGCGTCGATTTCGCCCGGCAAGGTACCGGGCTTCCCTGCCGGTTCCGGGTAAACCAGGCCAGTCTCAGCCGCTTCACCCGTCCGGCGGTCGGGCTGAAGCCCGACCTACTTGCGCCTGGCGGCCCCCTGGGCCTCGAACAGGTACCCCACCACCTCCTCGAAGCGGGAGACGAAGTGGATGGTCATGCCCTTGGCCACATGCTCGGGGACCTCCTCGAACTCGCCGCGGTTGTCCTCCGGGAGCAGGATCTCCTTGATCCCGGCCCGACGTGCGGCGATGAGCTTCTCTCGCACCCCGCCAATGGGGAAGACCTCCCCGGTCAGGGTCAGCTCTCCGGTCATGGCGATGCGCCGCACCGGCTTTCCCAGGGCCAGGGACAGCAGGGCCGAGGCCATGGTGATGCCGGCGGAGGGGCCGTCCTTGGGCGTGGCCCCGGCGGGGACATGCAGGTGGATCATGGCCTTGTCGAACCAGCCCAGGGCTATGCCCAGCTCCGTCGCATGGGCCTGGACATAGCCGTAGGCGATCTCGGCGGACTCCTTCATCACGTCACCGAGTTGGCCGGTGAGCTTGAGCCCGCGGGTCGCCTCGTGGATGCGTACCGCCTCGATGGACAGGGTCGCCCCGCCCATGGCGGTCCAGGCCAGGCCGGTGACCACACCTGGGCCGGACATCTTGCGCTCGTCGCGGAACACCGGGCTGCCCAGATAGCCCTTGAGGTCGGCCTCGGTGACATTGATGGGGGTCTCGACGCCCTCCAGGGTCTTCACCGCGGCCTTGCGGACTATCTTGCCCAACTGCTTTTCCAGGCGCCGCACCCCGGCGTCCCGGGCCCAGCCCTCGATCAGGGCGCGGAGCGTCGCCTGGTCCAGCTTGACCGCCCCCTTGGCCAGCCCGGCCCGCTCGACCTGGCGCGGCAGCAGGTACTTCTTGGCGATCTGGAGCTTCTCCGCGGCTATGTAGCCGGCCAGGTTGATGACCTCCATGCGGTCCAGCAGGGGCGCCGGGATGCTGTCGAGCTGGTTGGCGGTGCACACGAACAGGACCTTGGACAGGTCGAAGCGCAGGTCCAGGTAGTGGTCGAGGAAGTCGGAGTTCTGCTCCGGGTCCAGGACCTCCAGCAGGGCGGAGGCCGGGTCGCCGTGGTAGGAGGCGCCGACCTTGTCGATCTCGTCGAGCATGATGACCGGGTTGGCGGTGCCGGCGTCCTTGATGGCCTGGAGGAATTTGCCCGGCATGGCCCCGATGTAGGTGCGCCGGTGGCCCTTGATCTCCGCCTCGTCGCGCATGCCGCCCAGGGAGAAGCGATAGAAGCGCCGCCCCAGGGCGTCGGCGATGGAGCGCCCGATGGAGGTCTTGCCCACCCCGGGGGGGCCCACCAGCAGAATAATCGAGCCGGCCACCTCGCCCTTGAGGATGCCCACCGCCAGGAACTCCAGGATGCGGGTCTTCACGTCGTCCAGGCCATAGTGGTCCCGGTCCAGGACGCGGCGGGCCCGCTTGAGGTCGAGCTTGTCCTTGGAATGTAGGCCCCAGGGTAGCAGGGTGATCCAATCCAGATAGTTGCGGGTGACGGCGTACTCCGGGGAGCCGGTCTCCAGCATGGCCATCTTGTCCATCTCGTCGGCCACCCGCTTGCCCGCCTCCTCGGTAAGCTGGAGCTTCTTCAGCCGGGCCTTGAATTTGTCCAGCTCGGCGGTGCGGTCGTCCTTGGCCAGGCCCAGCTCCTTCTGGATCGCCTTGAGTTGCTCGCGCAGGAAGAACTCCCGCTGCTGGCCGTGCATCCGCTCCTCGACGCTGTGGCGGATCTTCTGCTGGGCCCGGGCCAGCTCCAGCTCGTTGTTGAGCAGGGTCAGGACCTTCTCCATGCGCGGCAACAGGGCCACAGCCTCCAGGACCTCTTGCAGTTGGGTCTTGGTGGAGGTGGTCAGGCTGGCGGCGAAGTCGGCCAGGTGGGAGGGGTCCTCGGGGCCGAAGCGGTCGAGGAACATGCGCAGCTCTTCCACATACAGCGGGTTGAGGGGCAGCAGTTCCTTGATGGTGTTGATCACGGCCATGGCGTAGGCCTTGACCTGGTCGTCCGGTGGTCCGGCGGGCTCGGGGATGTAGGTCACCTGGGCGAGGAAGGGGGCCGTCGGGGCGACCCAGGACTCCAGGCGGAAGCGTTGCAGACATTCCACCAGGACCTGGAGGTGGCCCTCCTGCTGGTGGACCCGGTGCACCCGGCAGGCGGTGCCGATGTGGCGGAAGTCCGCCACCGCGGCGGTCTCCGAGTTGTCCACCTCGACCAGGATGACGCCGAGGATCTTGTGGTCGGTCTCGCCCACCGCCTTGAGGGTGGGCAGCCAGTGCTCGGCGTCCATCATCAGGGGGACGGCCTGGCCCGGGAAGAAGGGGCGGGCGGCCACCGGCAGCAGGTGGATCTGCCCCGGCAGGACATCGTTGGCCCGGGCCAAGACCTTGGCGCCTGGCCCTTGGCCTTCGCTGTCGCTGTCGCTGTCCGGGGTCCTGTCGCTGTCCGGGGTCGCGTCTTGCTCTGAATTCTGGGGTTGTTCCGCTTCGACCAGGTCTTGCTCGCTCATCGCCGTCCTCTGTCGTCCGCCCCTTGGGTGCCGGGGCCAAATACCTCGCTCTTGTAGGTCAATCTCTGGGCAGGTCCGGGCTATTCCAAGCCGCATTGGCCAGGCGGATGTAGTCCACCACGGCGATCTCCTCCGCCCTCTGCCCGGGGTCTATGCCCAGGGCCTCCAGAAAGCCCGGCGGCAGGGCCCCCTTGAGGGTATTGCGCAGGGTCTTGCGCCGCTGGGAGAAGGCCTGAGCGACCAATCGGGACAGGGTGGCCCGGTCAGCCACCGGGTGGGGCAGGGGGCGGTAAGGGGTCAGGCGCAGGAAGGCCGACTCGACCTTGGGGGCCGGGGTGAAGGCCCCCGGGCCTATGACGAACAGGGACTCAGCCCGGCAGAAGGCCTGGAGATTCACCGACAGCCGTCCATAGACCTTGTTGCCGGGCCCGGCGGCGATGCGCTCCACCAGCTCCCGTTGCAGCATGAAGTGCATGTCCTCGATGCAGTCGGCCTGCTCCAGGAAGCGGAACAGCAGGGGCGTGGAGATGTTGTAGGGCAGGTTGCCGATCAGCCGCAGCCGGCTGGCCCCGTCGGTCAGGCCGCACAGGTCGAAGTCCAGGGCATCGGCCTGGTGCACGGTCAGGTCCCCCTGGCCGGCGAAGCGCTCCGCCAGGGGCCCGACCAGATCGCGGTCGATCTCCACCACGTCCAGGCTCCCCGCGGCAGCCAGCAGCCCGGCGGTGATGGCCCCGCGTCCCGGGCCAATCTCCACCAGGCGCTGCCTGGGTCGCGGGCCAATGGTGGCGAGGATGCGGGCGATGACGCCCGGGTCGTGGAGGAAGTTCTGGCCGAAGCGTTTGCGCGGATGCATGGAGCTATGTGCCTGGTGACCGGCGGTTGGCCCGGAAGACTGACACATTAACCCGACTGATGCGGCCTGGGCGGAGAAAATGCG
>DYRB01000199.1 GCA_020718945.1 Lamprocystis purpurea
TGGTCTTCGACTACCTGCGCATGACTGACAACTCCCGCCGCCGCCCAACGGCTCCCCAGGCGCAGCCGGGCTAGAACGGATTCGCCGTGCCGGCATTTCGCCCCGGTTGGCATCCGTGCCCGGGGTCCGGTAGCTTTGGCACAGCACCCGGAGCCCCGCCATGACCGACCCGACCCCCACTGCCCCAGACCCCGCCCCCGCAGCCGAGTCCATCCGCGCGCGCGGCCTGGTGCAGGGGGTCGGCTTCCGCCCGACGGTCTGGCGCCTGGCCCAGGGCCTGGGGCTGGCGGGGGATGTGTGCAACGACGGCGAGGGGGCGCTGATCCGGCTCTGGGGCCCGGCCGCGGATCTGGACGCCTTCTGCGCCGCCCTGCACGCCCAGTGCCCGCCGCTCGCCCGTATCGATGTCCTGGAGCGCGGCCCCCTGGCCGGTGCGCCGCCCACCGACGGCTTCCGCATCGTCGCCAGCGCAGCCGGGGCCGTGCGGACGGGCGTAGTCCCGGACGCTGCCACCTGCGCCGCCTGTGCCGCCGAGGTCGCCGACCCCGCCAACCGCCGCTACCGCTACCCCTTCACCAACTGTACCCACTGCGGGCCGCGGCTCAGCATTGTCCGGGCCATCCCCTACGACAGGGCCAACACCAGCATGGACGCCTTCCCCCTATGCGCGGCCTGCGCAGCCGAGTACGCGGACCCGGCGGACCGCCGCTTCCACGCCCAGCCCAACGCCTGCCCGGTGTGCGGGCCTCGGGTCTGGCTCCAGGACGCCGCCGGCCAGGCCATGGACCCCGCCGGTCTGGGGGCCCGGGATGCCTGCGAGGCTGCATCCCGGCTCCTGGCCCAGGGGCGCATCCTGGCCATCAAGGGCATAGGCGGCTTCCACCTCGCCTGCGACGCCAGCAACGGCGTCGCCGTGGCGGAACTGCGTCGGCGCAAGCGCCGCTACGCCAAGCCCTTCGCCCTCATGGCCCGGGACCTGGCCGTGATCCGCCGCTACGGCGCCCCGGACGCGGCCGAGACGGCCCTGCTGACCGGCCCCGCGGCCCCGGTGGTCCTGCTGGAGGCGACGGGGCCCGAGGCGGTGGCCGCCGCCGTGGCCCCAGGCCAGACCACCCTGGGCTTCATGCTCCCCTACAGCCCTCTGCATCTGCTGCTCCTGGCCGACTGGGACAGGCCTCTGGTCATGACCAGTGGGAACCTGAGCGACGAGCCCCAATGCACCGACAACGGCGAGGCCGGGCAGCGCCTGGCCGGGCTGGCGGACGCCTACCTGCTCCACGACCGGGCCATCGTCAATCGGGTGGACGACTCGGTGGTGCGGGTCATGGATGGGGCCCCGCGCCTGCTGCGCCGGGCCCGGGGCCTGGCCCCGGCCCCCATCCCGCTGCCCCCCGGGTTCGAGCGGGCCCCGCCGACCCTGGCCCTGGGGGGAGAACTCAAGGCGACGATTTGCCTGGTCAAGGACGGTCAGGCCATCCTGTCCCAGCACCTGGGGGACCTGGAGGAGGTGACCACGGCCCTGGACTACCAGCGCACCATCGGGCTCTACCTCGACCTGTTCGGTCTCGAACCCCGGCTGCTGGCCCTGGACCGCCACCCGGGCTATCGCTCCACTCAGATCGGCCAGGACTGGGCCGCCCGGGACGGCCTGGACCTGATGGAGGTCCAGCACCACCAGGCCCACATCGCCGCTGTGCTCGCGGACAACGCCTGGCCCCTGGACGGCGGCCCGGTCCTGGGCCTGGCCCTGGACGGCCTGGGCTACGGCGACGACGGGACCGTCTGGGGCGGGGAACTGCTGCTGGCCGATTACCGCGGCTTCCGGCGCCTGGGCTCGCTCAGGCCCGTGCCCCTGCCCGGCGGGGCCAAGGCCATGGTCGAGCCCTGGCGCAACACCTATGCCCAGCTTGCCGCCGTCCCGGGCTGGGAGGAGGTCCGCTCGCGCTGGCCGGACCTGGACATCACCCGCTTCCTCGCCGCCCAGCCCCTGGGGGTGCTGGACACCCTGATGGCCCGGGGGCTCAACTCGCCGATGTCGAGCTCCTGCGGGCGCCTGTTCGACGCCGTCGCCGCGGCACTGGGGATCTGCCGGGAGGGGATCAGCTACGAGGGTCAGGCGGCCATCGAACTGGAGGCCAGCGCCCGGCCGCACCTGGCCGGCTGCGGGCCCGGCTACGGCTTCGATTCGGTTGACGGGCCCGCCGGGCTGGTCCTCGACCCAGGGCCGATCTGGCCTGCCCTGCTCGGCGATTTGGCGGGCGGCGGGCCCGTCGGGGTCCTGGCCGCCCGCTTCCACCTGGGGCTGGCCGCGGCCCTGGTCGCCGCGACCCGGCGCCTGGCCGACCGCGAGGGCCTGACCACCTGCGCCCTCTCCGGCGGGGTCTTCCAGAACCGCACCCTGTTCGAGGCGGTCGCCGCCGGGCTGCGGGCCGAGGGCCTGATGGTGCTGGCCCATCGCCAGGTCCCGGCCAACGACGGCGGGCTGTCCCTGGGGCAGGCGGTGGTGGCGGCGGCGCGGTTTCTGGCCGGGGATATCTGATCTGTTCCTGTCCGTCACCTCCAAGTCCAAGCCGGTGGCCGCCTCCCTGGCCATGGTCCTGGCCATGGGCCTCACGGCCCCGGACCTGGTGGGCTACCCGGAGCTCATCACCCGCGCCTTCCTCTGGATGATCCCCATGGTGCTGGTGCCCATGTCCCTGATCATCCTGGTGAACCTGGTGGCGGGCCGCGACCCGGCCCGGCTCTACCTGTCCATGCGCCTGCTGACCGCGGTGGCCGCGGCCCCGGCCGCCGAGCTGAGGGACAAGACCCGGGCCCAACCCCGCCTGCGCGCCCTGGGCTCGGTCCTGGCGGGCCTGGGGCCTGGCGGTGCTCCGACTGCGGCGGACCCGACCGTTGCGCCGTCGCCAGGCCGGGACCGCCGCCGGGCAGGAGATCGACCGGGTCCTGGCCCATCTCGCCGCGGTCGCCGCGGTCGCCGCCGGGGATGCCGAGGTGATCCGGCGCAGTCGCGGCGAGGCCGAGGCGGGGGAGTCCGAGCCCTTATTCGCCCCCGATGCCTTCAGCAACCCCGGGCACGCCCGGTTCGCCTTCAAGACCACCCTGGCGGTGATGTTCTGCAACCTGTTCTACATCGGCCTGGACTGGCCGGGCATCCACACCTGCGTCATCACCTGCTTCTACGTGGCCCTGGGCTCGGTGGCCGAGACCCTGCATAAGCTGACCCTGAGGATCGTCGGTTGCCTCATCGGGGCCGTCCTGGCCTATGGGGCCATGGTCTTCGTCTTCCCGACCCAGAACACCATCGGCGACCTGGCCCTGGTGATCGGCGCCGTCACCTTCGTCTCGGCCTGGATCTGGTCCCGGACGGCGCCGACCCCTGGCTTGCCGGGTTTCTGGCCGAGCGGGGGCGCCTCTACCGGCAGTTCGACCGGTTGTTCGCCGACCTGGTGGCGGTGGCGGGCCATGCGCGCTGACCGGACCGCCCGCGCCGCCCTGCTGTGGGCCGCCGCCCTGGCCTTCGTCACCGCCGGGCTGGGCGCGGATGCTCCTCGGACCGAGCCGGCGCCCCTGCCCAACTGAGAGGTTGCAGATAGGGATCGGACTCCGCGCGCCGCCGACTCCGTGCTTGCGATGGAGGCCCAGCGTGGCGTCGGGGAGCGGCGGTACGGGGAATAGTCAGATACGCCTATCCCTGGATTTCCAGTGACGGCGAGGGTCGTTGCAGGAAGTTGCCCTGGACATAGTCGATCCCGGCGGTCCACAGCACGGTCAGGGCGCGGGCGTCCTCGACCCCGGTGACGATGCTTTTGACGTTGAATTCGTGGGCCAGGTTGGCAAAGGAGATGAGCTGCTGCTGTTTCACCTTGTCCTCGGCCAGGCCGTTGGCGAAGTCGTGGGCGAAGAGCAGGAAGTCCAGGGGCAGGCTCTGCATGAGCATCTGCGGGTTGTCCAGTTGGCCGCAGCGGGTCAGGGCGATCCGGCACTTGATCTTCTTCAGCCCCTCCACCAACCGGGTGAGGGCCACCAGGTTGCGTCTGGCCTCTTCCTCCGGGAACTGGAAGGTCAGCCAGCCCCCGCGGGCGTCGAAATCCCGCAGTTGGTCGCAGATCCAGACGATCAGCTCCTCGTCCTGGAGCGTCCCTTCGGCGATGTTGACGAAGAAGTTGAGCCGGTGGCCGTTGGCCCTCTGGCTGGCCAGTTCGGCGATGGCGTGCTGGACGACCCAGCGGTCGATGTCGCCCATGCGCCCGGCGTTGGTTGCGGCACCCAGGAAGGCCTTGGCCTCGTGGAGGTTCTGGTCGGCGTCGAGCAGGCGCACCAGGACGCTGTAGTTCTCCTGGCTGTCGCCCATGAGGCTGACGATGGGCTGATAGACCAGGCGCAACTCGGCGGGCCCGGTGCCGCGCAGGGCCTGGTCGACCAGGGTGGCCATCAGGGCCGGGTCGGGCGGCGGCGCGGCCGGTTCGCCGATCCGCAGGGTGGGGGCCTTCGGCGGCCTTGGGGCGGCAGGCTGGGGGACCACGGGGGCCGGCGCGGCGGCGAGTGCTGGGGCCGGCGTGGGTTCCGGTCTGGATTCTGGTCGTGGTTCCGGCAGGCGCTCCAGTATGAGCTCCGGTATTGGCTCGGGCGGCCGCTCCGCCGGCGGCGGAGCCGTCGGGACCACGGGCTCGATCACCGGCTCCCGAGTCAGGGGCGGCTGGTGGCGCCCACCGGGGGCCGGGTGGCGCACCGGCCGCGGCTCGCTGTCGTGGAAGGCGCGGTCGAGCAGGGCTTTGGCCTCGCGGTCGTCCGGCCCCGCCAGGGCCAGGCCGGTGACGCAGCCGGTGGCGGGCTCTGCCTCGTCGTGGCCGTTCCCTGGATGTCGGGCGCGCTGGCGCACCAGTTCTGCGATGGCCTTGGCCGCGTCGGCGTCCGCCGGCTGGAGGACCAGGGCGAAGGCGTCGTCACCCACCCGCGCCAGGAACCCGCCTTCGGGCACGGCGTCGCGCAGCAGGGTGCCGACCGTGGCGGCGTGGTCGAAGGCGGCGCACAGGCCCTCGTTCTGGGCAACCCGCTCCAGCCCCGTGACCCGCGCCAGGACCAGGGCCAGGGGGCCGGCCCCCGGGGCATCGAGCCGACGACCCAGTTCCTGCAGCAGGGCGCCCCGGCAGGGCAGACCGGTGTCGGCGTCGCGACCTGGGTGCTCACCCCCGGACCCGGCCAGGCCCTTTGGCTGTACCTTCAGCCGCAGGCAGGGCTCGTCGTCGATCTCGGTGCGGGTTACGCCCACCTCGACCTCGATTGGGTTGCCGTCCGGGCCCACACAGGTCAGGGTCTTGGACTTGGGGCGGCCGTCGCCGGTCTCGCAGTCGCGCAGGAAGGCCTTGGCCTCGGCCTGACCCTCAGGGGCGATCAGGTCCATGATCGGGAAGCCGTCCAGGTCCTCGGCCTGGGCGAATCCGAGCAGGGTCCGATAGGCCTGGTTGGACTGGACGTGGATGCCTTGCTGGATGCAGGCGCTCGCATCCCCGGACGCCTCCACCAGATCCCGGGTTCGCTGCTCACAACGTTCCAGTTGGGCGCGCACCTGGATCAGCTCACGGCGCAGTTGCAGATCGGCCCATTCGCGGGCCACCACCCACTGGAGGTGGCCGGGGTCATTCCGCTCGGTGAGGTTGCGGGCCCCGCCGCGCATGGCCTGGAGCAGGGTATCCGGCGGGGTCTGACCGTCGGCAATCAGGATCAGCGGCAGGTCCCTGCTCAGGGCCCGGTGGTGGAGCAGGGTCGCATCCAGATCGATCTTGGCGTCGTAGACGCAGCACAGGATCAGGTCGCAGGGGTGATTGGCGGTCAGCTCCGCAAGGCGCTGGGGGTGCTGGGTGTACATGCCGCGCGCCGCAAGCCCGCCGTTGCGCAACGCCGTGACCAGGGCCTCCGCCTCGTTGGCGCGGGATGTCAGGATGAGCAGATTCAGTGGATTGGGCACGGTGGCGCGCTACGTTGTGGGGCCTTGGCCGCCGGATGGCAGTGTTGGCCCGGGACTGGGGACTTTACCTAGGAGCCTGTCGGACTTAGGATGAATCGGCTGCGGAAGCGGGACAACGGCC
>DYRB01000200.1 GCA_020718945.1 Lamprocystis purpurea
GACATGGAGGCCCTGATCCACCACTTTAAGCTCTTCACTGAGGGCTATTGCCCGCCCCCGGGCGAGGTCTATGCCGCGGTGGAGGCCCCCAAGGGCGAGTTTGGTTGTTACATCGTCTCCGACGGGGCCAACAAGCCCTATCGCCTCAAGGTGCGTGCCCCCGGCTTCCCCCACCTGGCGGCCATGGACGAGATGGCCCGGGGCCACATGCTGGCGGACGTGGTGGCGATCATCGGCACCATGGACATAGTCTTCGGGGAGATCGACCGCTGATGGGCTTCAGAACCGCACCCATGTCTCAGGGCCTGTCCGTCGCTGCCCCCACGGCGGTGGAGCGCGACGCACTGTTCACCCCGGAGATCCGCGCCCAGATCGACGCCTGGTGCGCCAAGTACCCGGCCGAGTGGCGCCAGTCCGCCACCATCCCGGCCCTGCACATCTTGCAGGACGCCAATGGCGGCTGGCTGGCCCAGCAGCAACTCGACGACCTGGCCCTGTATCTCGGTATGCCGCCCATCGCCGTCTATGAGGTGGCCAGCTTCTACTCCATGTTTGACCTGGCGCCGGTCGGACGCCACAAGGTCTGCGTGTGCAACAGCGTCTCCTGCCTGCTCGGCGGGTCCGAGGGGCTGATCCACCACCTGGAACATAAGTACGGCGTGGGTCCGGGTGAGACTACCCCGGACGGCAAGTTCACTTTCAAAGAAGTCGAGTGCCTGGGTGCCTGCAAAGACGCCCCCGCCGTGCTCATCGGAAGGACCTACCACGAGAAGGTCTCCCCTGAGGCCCTCGACAAGCTGATCGACGGGCTGGAGTAAGGGCATGGAACAGAATCAAGTCTGTCTGCGTACCCTGCTCGCCGCCGAGCCCAGTTCCGAGCATGGCGCGGCCCCCTGGACCCTCGCTGCCTATAGGGCGGTGGGTGGCTATGCCCAGTGGGAGAAGATCCTCAAAGAGAAGACGGACCCGGCGACCATCATCGACGAGCTCAAGCTCTCCAACCTGCGCGGTCGGGGCGGTGCGGGTTTCCCCACCGGGCTCAAGTGGTCCTTCATGCCGCGCAACGCCCCGGGTCAGAAGTACATCGTTTGCAACTCCGACGAGGGCGAACCTGGGACCTGCAAGGATCGGGACATATTGCGCTACAACCCCCACCAGCTCGTCGAGGGCATGGCCATCGCCGGCTACTGCATCGGGGCCACCGCGGGGTACAACTACATCCGCGGCGAGTTCTACGAGCCCATAGACCGCTTCGAGGCGGCCATCCAGGAGGCCTACGCCGCCGGCCTGATCGGCAGGAATATCGGCGGCTCCGGGGTGGACTTCGACCTCTACACCCATGTCGGGGCCGGGGCCTACATCTGCGGCGAGGAGACGGCCCTGCTCGAATCCATCGAGGGCAAGAAGGGTCAGCCGCGCTATAAGCCCCCCTTCCCGGCTCAGGTGGGCCTGTTCGGCCGCCCCACTACCATTAACAATACCGAGTCCCTGGCCTCGGTGCCGGTCATCCTGGAGAAGGGTGGTAAGTGGTTCCTTGAGCAGGGCAAGCCCAACAACGGGGGCACCAAGCTCTTCTCGGTGACCGGGCATGTCAACAACCCGGCCAACTTCGAGGTCCCCATGGGGACGGCCTTCGCCGAGTTGCTCAGGATGGCCGGCGGGGTCAAGGACGGGCGCAAGCTCAAGGCCGTGATCCCCGGCGGGTCCTCGGTCCCGGTGGTGCCGGGCGAGGTCATGATGGGCGTGGACATGGACTACGACTCTGTGGCCAAGGCCGGGTCCATGCTGGGCTCCGGGGCCATCATCGTCATCGCCGAGGGGACCTGCATGGTCAAGGTCTTGGAGAACCTGTCCCACTTCTATGCCAACGAGTCCTGTGGCCAGTGCACCCCCTGTCGCGAGGGGACCGGCTGGCTGGCTCGGGTGATACACCGCATCGAACACGGCCAGGGTCGCCCCGAGGACCTGGCCCTGCTCGACAGCGTCGCCGGACGCATCGGCGGGCGCACCATCTGCGCCCTGGGGGACGCCGCCGCCATGCCGGTGCAGAGCTTCCTCAAGCACTACGCCCACGAATTCGAGTACCACATCGCCCACGGCCGTTGCCCGGCCTGACCGGTGTGAGAGACCTGACCATGACGGACAAGATCACTATCGAGATCGACGGGCGCACCTGCGAGGCGGCCCCCGGAGAGATGATCATCGCGGTCGCCGACCGCGAGGGCATCGTCATCCCCCGCTTCTGCTATCACGAGAAGCTGTCCATCGCCGCCAACTGCCGCATGTGCCTGGTGGAGGCGGAGCAGGGCGGTCGGCCCTTCCCCAAGCCGGTCCCCGCCTGCGCCACGCCCATAGCCCCGGGGATGAAGATCCAGACCCGCTCCAAGCTGGCCCTCGAGGCCCAGCGCGGGACCATGGAGTTCCTGCTCATCAACCACCCCCTGGATTGCCCCATCTGCGATCAGGGCGGTGAGTGCGAATTGCAGGACGTCGCCATGGGCTACGGTGGCGACTTCTCCCGCTATAGCGAGGGCAAGCGGGTGGTCCAGGACGAGGACCTGGGGCCCCTGATCGCCACCGACATGACCCGCTGCATCCACTGCACCCGCTGCGTGCGCTTTGGCGCCGAGATCGCCGGGGTGCGGGAGATGGGTGCCACCGGTCGCGGTGAGAACATGCGTATCGGTACCTTCGTCGCCCATACCGTGGCCCATGAACTGGCCGGCAACATCATCGACCTGTGCCCGGTGGGGGCCCTGACTTCCAAGCCCTACCGCTTCACCGCCCGGGCCTGGGAACTGACCCAGGCCGAGGGCATAGCCCCCCACGACTGTCTGGGCTCGAACCTGCACCTGCATCTGCGCGGCAACCGGGTCATGCGCGTCCACCCGCGGGACAACGAGGCCGTCAACGAGACCTGGATCTCCGACCGCGACCGCTTCAGCTATCAGGGTCTGGCCAGCGCCGACCGCCTGCTCAAGCCCCTGGTCAAGCGGGACGGGGCCTGGCACGAGACCTCCTGGCAGGACGCCCTGAACCGGGCGGCGGAGGGCCTCAAGGCCGCGGCCGGGCCCCACGGTACCGGCTTGGGCTGCCTGATCTCCCCCAGCGCGACCCTGGAAGAGCTGTATCTCGCCCAGAAGCTGGTGCGCGGCCTGGGCAGCGACCACATCGACCATCGCCTGCGTCGGCAAGACGACCGCGCCGATACCCTGGGCCCGACCCTGCCCTGGTTGGGCCTGCCCATCGCGGAGGTCGAGCGCCTGGCTGCGGTGCTGCTGATCGGTTGCGACCTGCGCGCCGAGCAGCCGCTCCTGGCCCACCGCATCCGCAAGGCGGCCGGGGAGGGGGCGGGTGTCGCCCTGGTCAATCCCATCGCCCTGGACTTGACCTTTGCCGCAACCCAGTTCGTTGCCTCCCCGGCCGGGATGCTGGCGGAGTTGGCCGGCATCGCCAAGGCCCTCAATCAGCAGGGCACCGGGACCGTAAAGGGACTGATCGCCGCGGCCACCGCCACCGATGCCCACAAGGCTGCCGCCGCCCGCCTGACCGAGGCCGGCCAGGGTGCTGCCGTCCTGCTCGGGGCCCTGGCCGAGGCCCACCCGGACTTCGGCCTGCTCCAGGCCCTCGCCCAGGTCATCGCCGGGGCGACCCAGGCCAAGGTCGGCTACCTGGTCGCCGGCGCCAACGGTGTCGGGGCCGGCCTCGCCGGGGCCCAGCCCCAGTCCCTGCCGGGAGGGGTGCCTGTACCGGTGCCGGGGCTGTCCGCCGCCGCCATGCTCGCCCATCCCCGCAAGGGCTACCTGCTCTGGGGTCTGGAGCCTGGCCTCGACCTGGGCAACCCGGCCCAGGCCGCCGCTGCCCTGGGTCAGGCCGAGTCCGTAGTCGCCTGTACCGCCTTCCGCAGCCCCTCCCTGGAGGCGGTGGCGGACGTGCTGCTCCCCATCGCCGCCTTCGCCGAGACCTCCGGGACCTTCGTCAACGCCGAGGGGGCCTGGCAGGGTTTCCGCGGTGTCGTCGCCCCGCCCGGTGAGGCCCGCCCGGGCTGGAAGGTCCTGCGCGTCCTGGGCAATCTGCTCGGGCTTGCGGGCTTCGACCAGGACGATTCCGCCCAGGTGCGCGAGGAACTCCGCGCCCTGTGCGCCGAGGCCAAGCTCGACAACGCCCCCCGCGGCGACCTCCAGGACCTGCCGCTGTCGTCCCAACAGGCCGCGAAGCCCCGCACCTGGCGAGTCGGGACCCTGCCCATCTACGCCGTCGATCCCCTGGTGCGGCGCGCCCAGGCCCTGCAGGCCTCGCCCCTGGCCCTGCCCTTCGGGGTCTGGCTGAGCCCGGCGGACGCCGCCGACCTGGGCCTGACCGTCGGGGATCCGGTGGAGGTCCGCCAGGACGGGGCCTCGGCCCAGGCCGTGCTGGCCCTGGACCCGCGGTTGCCGTCGGGGTGCGTGCGTATCCCCGCCGGGGTGGTGGGGAGCGAGTCCCTGGGCGCGCAGATCGCCGCCGTGACCCTCAGCAAGGCCTGATTCCGAAGGGGACCCTCGATGCAGCCTTTGATCCAACTCTGGGAAGCCCTCCCGCTGGTGCTCCAGATCCTCATCAAGATCGGGGTCATCATGTTGCCCCTGATGGGCGCGGTGGCCTATTACACCTATGTCGAGCGCAAGGTGATCGGCTATATGCAGATCCGCATCGGGCCCAACCGGGTCGGCTGGCGCGGCCTGCTCCAGCCCATCGCCGACGCCGTCAAGCTGATGTTCAAGGAGATAGTCCTCCCGACCAAGGCGGACAAGACCCTGTTCTTCATTGCCCCCATGATCACCCTGGCCCCGGCCCTGGCGGCCTGGGCGGTGTTCCCCTTCGACGAGGGGCTGGTGCTGGCCGATATCAACGCCGGGCTTCTCTACATCCTGGCCCTGACCTCGCTCGGGGTCTACGGCGTCATCATCGCCGGTTGGGCCTCCAACTCCAAGTATGCCTTCCTGGGCGCCATGCGCTCCGCGGCCCAGATCGTCGCCTACGAGATCGCCATGGGCTTTGCCTTGGTCGGCGTGCTCATGGCCTCCGGCAGCCTGAACCTGGGCGACATAGTTCGGGCCCAGAGCGGGTCCTTTCTGACCTGGTTCTGGCTGCCCCTGCTGCCGCTCATGGCCGTCTATTTCATTTCCGGGGTGGCCGAGACCAATCGTGCCCCCTTCGACGTGGCCGAGGGCGAGTCCGAGATCGTCGCCGGATTCCATGTCGAATATTCCGGCATGGCCTTCGCCGTCTTCTTCCTCGGCGAATACGCCAACATGATCCTGATCTCCGGGCTGGCAGCCCTGATGTTCCTGGGCGGCTGGCTGTCCCCCTTCCAGGGTATCCCGCTGCTCGAAGGGCTGTTCTCCTGGGTGCCCGGGATGGTCTGGTTCCTGCTCAAGATATTCTGTTTCATGTTCCTGTTCCTGTGGTTCCGGGCGACCTTCCCGCGTTACCGCTATGACCAGATCATGCGTCTGGGTTGGAAGGTGTTCATTCCCATCACCCTCGTTTGGATAGCGGTGTTGGGTGTGGCCGTGGTCTACAAGCTGCCCCCCTGGTGGGCCTGATGGGAGGCCAAACCATGCTGCAAGGCGCACGCGATTACCTGAAGGGGCTGATGCTCTTCGAGCTGCTGCGCGGCTTGAACCTGACCGGCCGCTACATGTTCAAGACCAAGTTCACGGTGCAATACCCGGAGGAGCGGGCGCCCATTTCGCCGCGCTTCCGCGGCCTGCACGCCCTGCGTCGCTATCCCAACGGTGAGGAGCGCTGCATTGCCTGCAAGCTGTGCGAGGCGACCTGCCCGGCCCTGGCCATCACCATCGAGGCCGAGCCCAGGGCGGACGGTTCGCGGCGGACCACCCGCTATGACATCGACCTGTTCAAGTGTATTTTCTGCGGCTTCTGCGAAGAGTCCTGCCCGGTGGACTCCATCGTCGAGACCGGGGTCTACGAATACGCCTTCGAGAACCGGGGCGAGAACATCATGACCAAGGACAAACTGCTGGCCATCGGCGATCAGAACGAAGTGGCGATTGCTGCGGCAAGGGCCGCGGATGCGGCTTACCG
>DYRB01000201.1:0-4837 GCA_020718945.1 Lamprocystis purpurea
CGGCCTGGGCCGCAGCGGCGAAGCCACCGGCCAGTTCGGCGGCGGTCAGGGTCCACTGGGTCTGGTGCCCGTCGGCGCTGATGGCCACCAGGACCTGATCCACCGGGGCGCTCGCCGTGTAGGCGAAGCGGCCCTCCGGGTCCGGGGTCAGGGTGGCCAGCACCGCGCCCTGGCCGTCGCGGACCTCGATGCCGACCCCGCCCGCCCCGCCGCCCCCGGCGAAGTAGGCGCGGCCCTCGACCCAGTCCCCGACCGCGCTGGCGAAGACCTTGAGCTTGTGGGCCAGGGCCGGGCCCGCGAGGCCCAGGGCCAGACCCAAGGCGAGGGCCGGCGTCGGCAACAACGAAAGGACGCACTTGAGCATGGGACCGATCTCTAATGCCTCGTTTCACCCAAAGCGGCAGGCCGACCCCAACGGGGTCGCGCAACCTAACCCAGGGCGGAGCCCTGGGTTAGGTGGGCAACAGCCCAGGCTCCACCCGTTGCAGAAAGGCGACCACGGTCCCGGTAATCAGGGCATCTACCAGGGCCAAGGGGACATAGGCGACCAGGATGACCCAGGCGGCGGGCTGGAAGGCCTCGCCGCTCGCCGCCAGGGACAGGGCCACCAGGGCCCCGGTGAGGGCGACCCCCAGGAGCCCGGCCAGGGCGCCGACGCGAAACACCCGGGTCGGTGTGGCCCCGCGCAGCAGTGGGGTCAGAACCAGGCCGCAGACCAGGGCGGGCAGGGCAATGTTGAGGGTGTTGACCCCCAGCACCAGGACCCCGCCGCAGCCGAAGAAGACCCCTTGCAGGGTCAGGGCCACCAGGATGGCCGGGACTGCGGTCCAGCCCAGCAGCAGCCCCATGAGCCCATTGAGCAGCAGGTGGACGCTGCTCGGCCCCGCCGGGACCTGGATCAGGGAGGCGACGAAGAATCCGGCGGCCAGCACCGCCGCCTGGGGCAGGCGTTCGTAGTCCAGGCGACCCAGGGCCACCGCGACCAGGCCGGCGGAGGCCAGGGCCCCGGCGATCAGCACGGGGGCGGCGAGGACGCCGTCGGGGATGTGGGCCATGGTGGTTTAACCCAAAGGAAAGCAGTTGAGCCGCAAATGAACGCAAATGGACGCAAATAGCCAAGAACTTCCTGTCGGTCTCCGGCTCACCCTGCGGGTGACCTGCGGACTCTGCCTAACTGACTGACCCATTTGCGTATATTTGCGTAATTTGCGGCTGAATTGTCCTTTCTGGTTTGACTGGTCGATCATTCTTGGCTGCTAGCGGCTGGTGGCTCACTTCATATCCCTGACCTGCACCCAGATCAGCCCCCCGGCCTCCACCGGCACGGGTCGGCCCTCGGGGCCGGGCACCGGGGACTCGGTGATCAGGGCGGCGAAGCCCCACCAACCCGCCCTGGGCATGGCGTAGGCGAAGACGCCGTTGCCGTCGGCACGGATCACCTGGGTCACATAGGGGTCCGAGGGCGGGGTCACGGAGCCGTCGTTGCGCCACTCCACCTCGACCTCCGCGAAGGGGACAGGCTGGCCCTTGCGCTTGACGATGCCGCGGAACAGGTTGCCGGTCCACAGGCCATAGGGGCGGGTCAGGGGGCTGATCTCCACCGGCAGGCCGACATCGGCGTCCCACCCCTCCCCGCCCCCGAGGCCGTCCACCACCACCTTGGTGTAATGGATGATGAGCACCCCCTCCGCCGGCTCCCAGTAGGGGGCGGGCTCCAGGTAGAAGACATGGTCCCCGGGGGTGCGGACCCAGTAGTCCGCCTGGTAGGCCCGCTGCCCGCCTGCCTCGGTGGGCTTGAGGGCCCCCTTGAGGTCCTGGTCCCCGTCGGGGCCGAGCACGCCGAAGCGCACCGGCTCGCCCATGGGCATGACCGGTCCGCGCTCCATGGGGTGGGTGAAGCTCAGGTCCAGGCGCAGGGCCGGGCCGGTGGCCTGGGTGACGATGTCGGTGCTGGGGATCAGTTCCTGGAAGTGCCCCAGGGTCGGGGTGGCGGCCAAAGCGGCAACCAGGGTCGGCAGGCCGAGGACGGCGAAACGACGCGGCATGTGAGCCTCCGGGGTGGGTCCAGCGTATGACGCATTTTCCATCCGTAATACCGGGGGCTGTCAACCGCAATCCGGAAAGGCACTGGGCCCTCAGACGCCGCCCTGCTCAGGTAGCAGTTCCAAATTTGCTGGCTGGACCGGTGCCCGTGGGAGCGGCGCCTCGCCGCGACCGAGTAGTTTGGTGGCCCCCGGGCTCGCTGCGCTTCGCCCGGTCGCGCCGAGGCGGCGCTCCCACGGTGCTTCTGGCCGCGATGTTGAACGATGGGCTCAAATTTGGAATTGCTGCTGCTCAGGCCCGCTCGGCCCCTCCGCCCCGCCGCCCTGCCGCCACCACTGCTCCAGGACCAGGGCCGACATGGGCCGGCCGAACAGGTAGCCCTGGGCGAAGTGGCACCCCTCCCGGACCAGGAACTCGGCCTGGTCCTCCCGCTCCACCCCCTCGGCTATGACCTCCAGGCCCAGGTCCCGCCCCATGCCGATGATGGTGCGGGCTATGGCCTCGTCCTTGGGGTCGCGGGCTATGTCATGCACGAAGGAGGCATCGATCTTGAGCCGGTCTATGGGTATGCGGTTGAGCCGCCCCAGGGCGCTGTAGCCGGTGCCGAAGTCGTCTACCGCAAGCTTGACCCCCAGGTCCCGCAGGGCATCCAGGGTGGCCAGGGCCCGCGTGCTCTGACCCATGAGCATGGACTCGGTGACCTCCAGCTCGAGGTCCGCCGGGGGCAGCCCAGTGTCGGCCAACAGCTCGCGCAGCAGCGGGAGCAGGGTCGGACGTTCCAACTGTTGGATGGAGACGTTCACTGCCAGGCGCGGGACCGGGATCCCCGCCCGACGCCAGGCAACCAGCTGGCCGCAGGCCTCCCGCAGCACCCAGTCGCCGATCTCGGCGACTATCCCCAGGGACTCGGCGATGGGGATGAAGCGCCCCGGCGGGACCAGGCCCAGGGTCTGGTGGCGCCAGCGCACCAGGCACTCGACCCCGCACGGGGCGCGGCTGGTCAGTTCGACCTGGGGCTGGTAGTGCAGCAGCAATTCGCCCCTGGCCAGGGCCCCGCGCAGGGCGTTCTCCAGGGCGTGGCGCTCCCGGGCGCTCAGGGTCAGCTCCGGCGTATAGCACTGGAAGGTGTTGCGCCCCGCCGCCTTGGCCCGGTACATGGCCAGGTCCGCGCTGCGCAGCAGGGCGTCCGGGTCGACGCCGTCGTCCGGGTAGATGGCGATACCGATGCTCCCGGAGATGAATATCTCATGTCCGCTGATCGGCACCGCCTCGCCCAACAGGCGCAGGCAGTCGGCGGCGGCCTTCGCCGCATCGCCGTCGTCCTTGGCCCCTTCCAGCAGGATCAGGAACTCGTCCCCGCCCAGCCGCGCCAGGGTGTCACACTCACGCAGCCGCGCCCGCAGGCGCTGCGCCACGACCTCCAGCAAGCGGTCGCCGGCCGCATGCCCCAGGGTGTCGTTGACCCCTTTGAAGCCGTCCAGGTCGAGGAACAGGACGGCGAACCGGCGCCCCTCCCGGCTCGCCCGGCGGATGGCCTGGGCCAGGCGGTCGTGGAGCAGGACCCGGTTGGGCAGCCCGGTGAGGGCGTCATGGTGGGCGAGGAAGTCGAGCCGCTCCTGGGCAAGCTTGATCTGGGTGATGTCGCTGAACACCGCCACCCAGTGGGTGATCTGGCCGCCGCCGTCCTCCACCGCGCTGATGGTCAGCCACTCCGGGTAGATCTCGCCGCCCTTGCGCCGGTTCCACACCTCCCCGCGCCACTGGCCGTAGGTGCGCAGGGCCTGCCACATCTGGCAATAGAAGTCCCGGTCGTGCCGCCCGGAACGCAGCAGCCGCGGGGTCTGGCCCAGGACCTCCGCCTCCTCGTAGCCGGTGATGGCGCTGAAGGCCGGATTGACCGCCTGGATGATCCCCTCGACATCGGTGATGACGATGCCCTCGCTGGTGCTCTCGAACACCCGGGCCGCCTGACGCAGCCGGTCCTCCGCCAGCTTGCGCTCGGTGATGTCCTGGACTGTCCCGAACACCGCCGTCACGGCCCCGTCCGGACCGCGCTGGACCTGCCCCAGGTTGTGGACATGGATTTGGGCCCCATCCGGGCGCAGGACCCGCAGGTCATGGCTGTAGGGGGTGCCATCCAACAGGGCTCGGGCGGTGTCGTCGCGCAGCCGCGCCACATCCTCCGGATGGAGCAATCGGCACACCCCTTCCAGGTCCAAGGGACCGGCGGCCGGGTCCAGGCCCAGGATGTCGTAGACCTGGGGCGACCAGCGCGTGACCTCCCCAGGCAGTTCCACCCGCCAGTCCCCGACCCGGGCCAGGTGCTGGGCCTCCAGCAGGCGTGTATTGGCCTCGCGGAGCGCCAGGCCGGCGCGCAGCCCAATAACCTTGTCCATGGCCATGGCGGCCAACTGGGTCACCATGGCCACGTCGGCGTCGGTGTAGGCCTCGGGCTTGTTGCCTACCCCGAGGATGGCCACCAGGAGGCCGTCGCGCTCCACCGGGACCACCAACTCCCGGACCAGGGGGGCATGGCCCTCCGGCAACCCCTTGCGGTGCGGCAGGGCGGCATAGTCGTTGTGCACCACCGGGGCCCGGGTGCGCACGCAGTCCACCCAGACCCCGGCCTCGCTGATGGGGCAATGGCGACGCTCCGTGGCATAGGGGCAGGCCTCGGCGAGGGTGCGGCTGGACCAGGACTGGAGGGTCAGGTTCTCCTGGTCCGGGTCGACGAAATGGAAGAACCCGATGCGGCTGTCGGTCAGGCGCTCGGCGGTGTCCAGGGTGAAGCGCA
>DYRB01000201.1:4937-6086 GCA_020718945.1 Lamprocystis purpurea
CCGACCCGCTCGAACTCCGCGTCATCGGCGAAGAACTGGCGTGTGGACCGGCCGACCAGGGCCTCGCGTGGATAGCCGGTCAACTCGCACAGTCGGTCGTTGACCTCGCGAATGACCCGCCCCGAGGTGATCAGGATGCCCACCGGGGCGGCCTGGAACATCGCCGCCAGGCGTGCCTCGCGCTCGGTGAGGGCGGCGCGGGTGGCAACCTCAGCGGCGCGCTGGGCCAGGTAGCCCAGGCCGAAGGACAGGTCCTCGGTCAGTTCATGCAGCAGGGACGCCAGGGCCGGGCCTATCCCCTCGGGGGTTGCGGCCAGGTAGCTGACCAGCCCCACCCGGGCCTCGCCCCGGTGGATGACCTCGTGATAGCAGGTCTGGACGCCGGCCGACGCGGCCCAGGCACGCCAGGCCGGGCCGAACTCGGCCCCATCACAGCCCGAGCAGGCATAGGGTGCCTCGCCGGCCCAGGCCCGGGCCGGTGGACTCGGACCCACCTGCGGGTCTGTCCCCAGGGGCATGGCCAGGGCCAGCCCCGGGCCCAGGCCGGCGCTGACCGCCGGGCGCAGACCAGACCCGTCCGGATCGCACAGGGAGACCACGCAGCCCTTGAGCCCGCCGGTCTCGACCACGATGCGGCACAGGCCCTGGAGCAGGGCCGCCTCGTCCGGGGCATGCAGCAGGGTCTGGTTGAATTCCGTCAGGGTCGCGTAGAGGCGGGTAATGCGGGCCGTATCGGCCTCGGCGACCTTGCGGGCGCTGATGTCCTGGTTGACCCCGCGGCGGCCCAGGGGGCGGCCCTTGGCGTCGCAGACCGCCCGGCAGCGGTGCTCGATCCAGCGCTCCTGGCCGTCGCGGGTACGCAGGCGCAGCTCCATGGCCGCGTGGGACGCCCCGTCGGCCCCCGAGGCCGCCGGCCCGTCCAGGTGACTCTGCCAGGCCGGGCGGTCGTCCGGGTGCAGCAGTTCCTCCATCAGGCGGGGGTCGGCCAGAAAGGCCTGGGCAGGGTAACCGCAAATGCCCTCGCAGGCCGGGGAGACGTACCTATAGTGCCCATCCGGGGCCAGCCAGAAGTCCCAGTCCGGGGCCTGATCCGCCAGCACGGCCAGCCGCTCCTGGGCCTCTGCCAGGGCCTCTGCCAGGGCCTCTGCC